>JAOPZU010000063.1 GCA_025963955.1 Solirubrobacterales bacterium | reverse complement strand
CGACGTTTCCGCGACGTTCGTGGACAGGAAGAACCGGCGCGTCGCCTTCACGCCGTCGCGGCGGAGGAGGACGCGCTGCTGCTCGGCCGTCGGCAGGCGCGCGTAGAGCGGCAGGATCTCGACCGTCGAGGGCAGGCGGCCGCTCAGGGTGTCCGCGGTGTCGCGGATCTCCCGCTCGCCGCTGAGGAAGACGAGGAGGTCCCCGGGGGGCTCGTCCAGCAGCTCGTCGACCGCGTCTGCGATCGCGTCCGGCTGATCGCGGTCGGTGACCGAGTGCCCCTGCCGCGCGTCGGCCGGGTCCTCGTCCTCGTCGGCCTCCGGGTCGTCGACGTCGGCGCTCAGCGGGCGGTAGCGGACCTCGACCGGGTAGGTGCGGCCCGAGACCTCGATGACCGGCGCGCCGCTGAAGTGCTCGGAGAAGCGCGCGCTGTCGATCGTCGCCGAGGTGATGATCACCTTCAGGTCCGGCCGCTGGGGCAGCAGCCGCTGCAGGTAGCCCAGCAGGAAGTCGATGTTCAGCGACCGCTCGTGCGCCTCGTCGACGATGATCGTGTCGTACTTGCTCAGCAGGCGGTCGCGCTGGATCTCCGCCAGCAGCAGCCCGTCCGTCATCAGGCGGATCAGCGTGTCGTCGGTTGCCTTGTTCTCGAAGCGGACCGCGTAGCCGACCGCCTGGCCGAGCGAGACCTGCAGCTCGTCCGCGATGCGCTGCGCGACGGTGCGCGCGGCGATCCGTCGCGGCTGCGTGTGGGCGATCGTGCCGTCCACGCCGCGCCCGAGCCTCAGGCACAGCTTCGGGAGCTGCGTCGTTTTGCCCGAGCCGGTCTCGCCGGCCACGATGACGACCTGGTTCTCCGCGATCGCCGCCGCGATGTCGTCCAGCCTGCCCGTAACTGGGAGCTCGGCGGGGAAGGCGATGTCCACAGGGACGTTCGCGGTGCGGCGGGCCGCGCGCGCCGCCTGCTTCGCGGGGTCCACGCCGGGCGCCTGCGCCGGGCGCCCACGCCGGCGCTGGGGTTTCTCTGAGGACGCGGGCACTCCCGGAGGATAGGCACCCCCGATGCTCTTGCATTCGGTGCGTCAGCCGAGGACACTCCTCGCGCGGCGGGGTGGTGGGACCCCGGGCGAGACACATCCAGTCGCCGGAACTGTGGACTGGATGACGCCATGGAATTGGAGAGGAATAGCGGTGAGCGGGAGAACGAGGTGGGGGCTGGCCCTGGCGGTCACGGCCGCGACGGCGGCCGCGACGGCGGACCAAGCGCAGGCGGGCACGTACGACTTCCGCAGCTGCTGGGATGCGGCGCATCCGGGGATATTGGGGTGGACGGCGGAGGGGTCCGGCAACGGCGCGTTGGCGGCTGACAACTGCGGAGCCGGGTCCACTTTCGGCGGGAGGCTTGGGACCGGGGAACACCAACCTGGCGATCATGCGGTTCTTCGACTTGACGCTCCGTCGGGCACCCGGATCGAACGCATCACTGCCATCAAAGGCGCGAAGGCAGGCCCCTTCGTCAGCGGCGGAGATGCAGCGGGAGAGCTTCAGCGGAATTACGAGTCGATCGACAGCTGTCGCCGGAGTGCCGGCTGCACCACTACCGGCGAGGTCGCGCTTGATCAGCCCCTCAACGGGGCGTCGACCATCCAGTTCGGCGCTTTCTGCCTCGGATCCGTCTCATGCCCCGCGGGAGACGACACCTACTACCGCCTCCGTCACGTCCTGACGACGCTCTCTGACATCACCCCGCCCGTGTTCACCGCGCCACCGTCCGGCTCGCTCACCGACTCCTCGTCCACCGCGTCAACCCGCTCGCTGTCCTTCGCCGCCAGCGACGTCGGCGGCGGGGTGTTCCGTGCACGGCTGTTCGACGGTGCGACCGAGATGAAGAAGGTCGTGGTCGACGCCAACGGCGGGGCCTGCGACGCGGCGGGCGACTTCTACCAGCCGGTTCCGTGCCGGACGGCCAGCACGCCGGGCACGCTCGACCTCGACACGAAGACCCTGGCCGAGGGAACGCACTCGATCCGATTCGATGTCCGGGACTCGACCGACACGAACAAGGCCGAGGCCGGCCCGTGGACGGTGTCCGTCGACAACGTCCCGCCCGTCATCGGCGCCGTGGACGTGACCGGCCGGGCTCGCGAGGGCGACACCCTGACGTGCGCGGGTACGGTCACCGGGCAGGGCGCTGCGCCGACCTACGCGTGGCTGCGGACCGCCCCCGACGGGTCGGGCGCGACGGTGATCTCGGGAGCGACGACGACGACCTACGTGCTCCAGGCGGCGGACAACGGCCGCAAGGTCCTGTGTCGGGTGAGCGCGACGGACGGCGGCGGGACCTCCACTGCCCAGTCCTCGACCACCGCCGGCCCGTTCGCCGGGGGCGCCACGGTCGATCCCTACTGCAGCGGTCGGCCTACTGGGGCCGTCGAGGAATGCGGCGATGCAGACGGCGATCTGCTCACGAATCGCGAGGACCCGGACGACGACAACGACGGCGTCCCGGACACCTCCGACCCGTCGCCGTTCGACCCCAAGGTGCCGGCGCCGTCCGGCGCCACCCCGACGGCGACCGGACCCGCCGCCACACCCACCACCCCGACCACCCCGACCTCGCCCACGAACACCACCACCCCGACATCGACGCCACCAGCGGGCTCCCCGACCCCACCGACGTCCACGACCCCCGGGGCCTCGTCGACGGGCACGATCACGTCCACGGGCTCAGGGCCGGCGGCAGCGCCGACCGACCTCAACACGGTCGCCGGAGTGCGGGACCCGCTCGCGGGTATCCAAGGCACCAACGGCGAGCCGGCAAGCGATGAGGCGCGCCTGTCGGCCAAGCTGGTCATCGGCACGGGCGTGCGGGCGAAGCCGAGCCTGCGGGCGATTGCGCCCTACCGTCAGCGACTGCGGGTCCAGGGCACGCTGCAGACGCCGACCGGACAGGGCATCGCTCGCGCGCGGATCTACCTGGCCGAGAAGCCCAGCGGGGCGGGCGACTCAGCGTGGAAGCTCGGCGCGTCCGCGACGACCGACGCCACCGGCGCCTTCGACCTGCCCGTCGCGTCGGGCGGGCGTAATCGCGACATCCGTGTCGTCTACTTCCCCCGCGGCGGATCGTCAACGAACCGCGGCAGCAACGTGCTCGTGCTGAGCGTTCGACAGGACGCCACGTTCACCCTCTCGCGGCGCGTGCTCCACAACGGTGGTCGGCTCGCCTTCGACGGCAAGGTCCTCGGCCTGGTGCCGCGCGGTGGCGTCGACGTGCGGGTGCAGGTGCAGGTCGGCCGCTCGTGGTTCACCTTCACGAAGCTCACGACCTCGAGCGTGCGTGGTGGCCGGTTCCACGCCACTCACCGGTTCACCAAGACCATCCGAGCGGCGACCTACCGGTTCCGGGTCCTCGTGCTCCCGCGCAACCGGACGGTCTACACCAAGGGCTACAGCCGCATCCTCGCCGTCCGGGTGCTCCCGTAGTGCCTCAGCCCCGTCCGCCTGCGCCCGCGACCGCCCGCACCGTGCGGCGGCTGCGGGCGCGGGCGGTCCCCGGGCCGGTCACCGAGGTGACCGAGGAGTTCGTCGCGGCGCTTCACGCGCTGCTGACGCAGCAGGTCGAGCGGTTGCCGCACTTTCGCGACCTCGTCCAACAGGGGCACGGCGACGACATCGTGCAGGAGGCGTTGCTCGCGGTCACCGGACGCATCGCCAGCGGTCACCCGATCGACGAGCCGTTCTCGTACGCCCGGCGATGCGCCGAGAACCTCGCCAACCACCACTACCGGCGGCGGGCCCGCGAGGCGACGGTCAGCGAGGCCGTGCTGGAGCGCCGCGGCCCCGTGGTCGAGGATGTCGCCGAGATCGCCCAGCAGCGGGCGACGATGCGCGAGGTCCTGGACATGGTCCGGGCGGTTCAGGGGGTGGTCGCCGAGCTCGATTCGTTCGACCTCGAGCTGGTCAGGGCCGAACTCGCGCGGGCCGACCAGAAGCAGCTCGCCACGCGCCTCGGGGTCTCCCGCCCGACGCTGTACCGGCGCAAGGGCCCAGCGATCGAGGCGTTCGTCCGGGCGGTCGCTGAGCGCGTGGGCACCACGCCCTGCCCGGAGTACACCGGCTCGCTCCTGGCCGCCGCCGGCGCGTCGAACTTCGCCGGGGCCCGCGCGGCGGCCGGCCACGCCTCCGAGTGTTCGGAGTGTGCGGCGACCATCCGCCATCTCGAGGCCGCCCGGCACGGCCTGGCCATCATCGCTCCGCTCCCGCCGCTCGTCGCACACGCTGCGGGAGGGGACCCAGCCAGAGGCCTCGAACGGCTCCACGCCGCCGTCGAGACCGCGGCGGACTGGGTGCGCGCGCTCATCCTCCGCATCGGAGACCCGACGCCCGTAGGTGGCTCGGCCACCAAGACCGTCGCCCTGGTCGCCGCCGCGTGCACCGGTGGCGGGGGCATCTACTGCGCGGTGGACGGGGTCCCGGCACCGCTGAAGGCGCCGTTCACCCACCACACCGCAGCACCGAAGCGCGCATCGACCCCGGCCCGGACCCCCGCCCCCGCCCCCTCAGGTGCCGTCATCCCAGTGGTCCTGCGACTTCCGCAGGCGGTGACCACCGCACGCGTGGAGGGCCTGCAGGACGGCGGCAGGCGCCTGATCGCCGCCCGCGAGCATGCAGCCCGCACGGACGCACGCGCGGAGG
>JAOPZU010000062.1 GCA_025963955.1 Solirubrobacterales bacterium | reverse complement strand
ACCGCCACCCGCGTCGATCACCCGGCCGGTGACATGACCGCTTTCCCGGCTGGCCAGCCACACCACCACCGGCGCGATCCAGCGCGGATCCCGGGCGTCGCGCGCCTCATCGCTGACCGTGCCCAGGTCCTCGGTCATGCGCGTCAGCGCGTGCGGTGAGATCGCGTTGACCGTCACGTTGTAGCGCTGCAGTTCGCGGGCCGCGATGATGGTCATCGCGGCGATGCCGGCTTTGGCCGCGCCGTAATTGGTCTGGCCAACGTTGCCGAACACGCCGGACACCGACGTGGTGTTGATCACTCGCCCGGCCACGGTGGTATCACCGGCCTTGCTGCGGTTTTTCCAGTGGATCGCCGCGTGATGCATCGGCGCGAACGAGCCCTTCAGATGCACGTTGATGACCGCGTCCCATTCCTGCTCGGTCATGTTGGTCAGCATGCGATCGCGCAGGATGCCGGCGTTGTTGACGACGACGTCCAGGCGGCCGTAGGTGTCGACGGCCTGTTGGACGAGCCGGCCTGCGCCCTCGAAGGTCGCGACGTTGTCGGTGTTGGCCGATGCCGTGCCGCCCGCTGCCGTGATCTCGTCGACGACGGACTGCGCCGCGCTGACGTCGTCGTGGCCTTCGCGGTGCGCGGTGCCGAGGTCGTTGACCACGACCGTGCCGCCCTCGCGGGCGAAGAGGAGCGCGTGCTCGCGGCCGATGCCGCGACCCGCGCCGGTGATGACCGCGATGCGGCCGTTGAGGATGCCCATGGGTGTCTCTCTGTCTTCTTCGGGGGTGGGAGGTCTAGCGCCGGATCTCGGCGAGACCGTCCTTGATGACGACGGTGCCGTCGTCCGTGGCGGTCTCGTAGGCGAAGCGGTCGACGTCGATCGTTGGGTTCGCCTCGTAGACCGCGGTCGTGATCCGCTGGCCGGGGAGGACCGGCTTCGCGAACCGGACCGCGAGACGCCGCAGCCGGGTGGGGTCCCCGCCCGCGCGCGAGGCGATCAGAGCGTGGGAGGTGAAGGCCATGGTGCACAGGCCGTGGGCGATGATCCCCGGCAGGCCCATCGCCTGCGCGAACTCGGCGTCGAGGTGGATCGGCATCGGGTCGCCCGATGCCTCGGAGTAGCGGTACGTCTGGTTCTCATCGACCTGCTGGGCGACGGTGTCGACGGGGCCGGCCGTGCGCAGGGTCTCGTCGAAGCCGTGGTGCGGCATGTCCTCGCCGACGGAGCCGGCGGCGGTGACGCCGCGCACGAAGTAGCTCATCCACTGCTCGTTGACGAGCTCGTCGGATGCTGTGCGGATCTCCGCCTTGACGACGGCGATCGTGCCCGACGAGCGGACCTGGATGCCGAGCGGGACGGCGCGGATCGTGACCGTTGTGTCCGGCTCGATCGGGCGGTGGAAGACCATGTCCTGCTCGCCGTGGACGCCGCGCATCATGACCTCGCCGGGGACGATCGTCGCGATTGCCGCGACCAGGGTCTCGAGAGCCGGGACGACCGCGAAGACCGGCGGGGCGTAGGTCCCGGCCAGATGCGCGGCGGTCGGGTCGTTCGTCGCGGCGGCGTAGGCGACGGCGCGCTCGCGCTCGACGGCGAACTCGAGCGGATCACCCCACTGGCCGAGCCGGCTGGAGTCGAACTCCGTGATCGTGGTGCTCATCGGTCTTCCCTGACGTTCTGGATGGTCGGTCGGAGCGCGGCTGTCCCGCTGACTCGCCACTGATCATATTACAAACCAGCTGGTCTGTTCGTATATGATTCGGCGGACCACCCGATGAGGAGGGCCACATGGCCACCGTAGACGTCTCCCACGAGACCCCCGCAGCCCCCGAATCCGTCTGGGCCGTCCTGAGCGACGCCGAGCGCTGGCCCGAGTGGCTCGTCCTGCACAAGTCGTTCACGGGCACCCCGCCGACCCTGGTGAGCGGCGAGTCGTTCAAGCAGAAGATCGACCTGATGGGGATGCCCGCCGAGGTCGCCTGGAAGGTCGTGGCCTCCGAGGGCGGCAGGCTCGAACTCGAAGGTGATGCCCCGATGGGGATCGCCGCGCGGTTCGCCTTCTCGGTCGTCGCCTCCGACGGCGGATCCACGATCACCCAGCAGGCGCGCTTCGAGGGCGGCCCGCTCACGGGCCCGTTGGAGAAGATCGTCGAGAAGAACGCCGGCCAGGCCGCGCAGGAGTCGATCGGCAAGCTCGGCGCCCTGGCCGCCGCCTAGGCGACACGGGTCCGCCGGCGGGTGATCCGTCGCGACTGCGGTCGCGACATGCCCGGCGGTCTTCGCACCACAGAAAGAAACCATCCGGACGGTATCTTTCTCGATCGATCTGAAGGCAGGATCGGTCAGCCCCCGGCCACCGCAGCGGTCGACCCATGCTTCAGAAGGATGTACCGCCATGAGCAACCGCACGTTCGTCATCGGTGTCGGGATGACCAAGTTCGACAAGCCCGGCACGAAGGAGGGGGACTACCCCGACTGGGCCCGGGAGGCCGGCACGATGGCCCTCGAGGACGCGGGGGTCTCCTACGACCTGATCGAGCAGGCGTTCGTGGGCTACGTCTACGGCGACTCGACGGCCGGGCAGCGGGCCGTCTACGAGCTGGGCCTCTCGGGCATCCCGGTCATGAACGTCAACAACAACTGCGCGACGGGCTCCAGTGCGCTGTTCCTCGCGCGCCAGGCCGTCAAGGGCGGGCTCGCCGACTGCGTGCTGGCCCTGGGGTTCGAGAAGATGCAGCCCGGCTCCCTCGCACTCGACGGAACCGGCGACCGCGAGGCTCCCCTGCTCAGGCACATGGAGGCGATGGCC
>JAOPZU010000456.1 GCA_025963955.1 Solirubrobacterales bacterium | reverse complement strand
CCGGCCGTCCCGGCCCGGGCCCCGGCGTCGACCACCGTCCGGCGGGCCCCACGCCCCTCGCCGACTACGATCGGCCGATGAACGTCTCCGACATCGCCGGCCGCCTGCCGATCCCGGAGCCCGTCCGCCGGCGGCTGCCCGTGCCGGCCCAGCAGATCCCGGTCGTCCGGCTCGAGGGCGTCATCACCCCCGCCGGCTCGCCGTCGCCGCGGCGCTCCGGCATCACGCTGGAGGCCCTCGAGGGCCCGCTGAAGAAGGCCTTCGGGCTGCCCGGCCTGACGGCGGTGGCGCTGGCCATCAGCTCGCCGGGCGGCGCGCCGACCCAGTCCGCGCTCGTGGCCGACCGGATCCGCGGCCTGGCCGCGGAGCACGAGGTCCCGGTCATCGCGTTCTGCGAGGACGTGGCGGCCTCCGGCGGCTACTGGCTGGCCTGCGCGGCGGACGAGATCATCGCCCACGAGACCTCGCTCGTCGGGTCGATCGGCGTCGTCAGCGGCGGCTTCGGGCTCGAGGGGCTCATCGACCGCATCGGGGTCGAGCGCCGCCTGCACACCGCGGGCGAGAGCAAGGCGCGGCTGGACCCGTTCCTGCCCGAGAAGCCCGAGGACGTCGTCTGGCTGCGCGGCATGCAGGACGAGCTGCACGCGATGTTCGTCGCCTGGGTCGTGAGCCGCCGCGAGGGGAGGCTCGCCGAGGGCGCGGACCTCTTCACGGGCGAGGTGTGGACGGGCGCCCGGGCGAAGGAGCTCGGTCTGGTCGACGGGCTGGGGACGCTCCGCGGGGTGCTGGAGGAGCGCTACCCGGACGCGGAGATCGTCGGCATCGAGGCGCGCCGCTCCCTGCTGGCGCGGCTCGGCGTGAACGCGCCGGGCGCCGCGCTGCGCGGCGGGGAGGACCTGCCGACCGCCGCCCTGGCGGCGCTCGAGCGGCGCGCCGCCTGGGGCCGCTTCGGGCTCTAGGAGCCGGCGAACACCTCGGGGAAGCCGGTGCGCCAGGAGGGGTGCGCGGGCTCCCACCTGAACGCCTGCTTGAAGCGCGCGTTGCTGTTGCCCCGCAGCGCCGTGGAGAAGTGCACGACGTGCGGGCCGACGAGCCACCGGGCGAGGAGGACGGGCACGGCCCGGGGCGGGGGCGCCCCCATCGCCGCGGCCAGCGCCGGCAGCCACTCGCGCAGCTGCTCCGGGGCGTCGTCGCAGACGTTGAAGACCCCGCTGGGCGTCCCCTCCACGGCCAGGACGGTGGCCTCCGCGGCGTCGTCGACGTGGACGAAGGACGCGACGCCCGTCCCGCGGCCGGCGATCGGGAAGCGCCGCTTCGCGACCTCCTGCGCGGTCCCGCCGCCCGGGCCGTAGGCGGTCCCGGGCCCGTAGAAGAACCCGTACCGCAGGACGACGCCGTCGACGCCGGGCGTGCCGAGGACGCTGGCCTCCATGGCCGCGGTCGCCCGGACCAGCGGGCCGAGCTGCGTCGTGTTGTCCGTGAAGATCCGCGCGTCCTCGTCGTGGACCGACGGGCCCTCCGGCACGGTCATGAACGAGACCGACTGGCAGACGACCCTCCGGACCCCGGCCGCCGCGGCGGCGGCCATCAGGTGCGGCGTCGCCTCGCGGCGCAGGCGCTCGGTGGGGGCGAAGTCGCGCTCATAGTGGCGCAGGTCGACGTGCGCGGGGATCGCGGTGAGCTGGTGCACGAGGACCTCCGGGGCCGCCGCGGCGACCGCGGCGCGGACCGACGCCGCGTCGAAGACGTCGCACACGTGCGCCTCGACCCCGGCGGCCGTGAGCTCCGCGGCCCGCGCGTCCGACCGGGCGAGGGCGGCGACCTCGTGCCCCCGCCGGAGCAGTCGCTGGACCAGCGGCCGCCCGATGGCGCCCGTGGCGCCGGCGATCAGGACCCTCACGCGAGGACCTCGGTCGTCGCGCTGATGCGCCACAGCGCCAGCAGCCCGGCCGCGAGCAGTCCCAGGCTGACCGTGTCGAAGACGCCGACCCACGGGCGCGCCGCGAGGCCGGAGTCCGCCAGGTGGTTGACCCCGTGCAGCAGCGCCTGGACCGCGGCCAGGAGCAGCACGGCGCCGCGGCCACGGGCGCCCGCGCGCGCGGCGAGCAGGCAGGCCAGGCCGAGCGCGAGCTCCCACGTCGCGACGTCCCGCACGTAGTGGGCGTTCTCGGTCCCGAACCCGCCGAGGGCGTCGAAGAACGACCCGGGTGCGAGCACCATCCACGCTCCGAGCGCCAGTTGCGTCACCCCGTAGGAGGCCAGGCCGCCCCGGACGATCCGCTCGTGCTCCATACGGCCAACGGTAGACCCACGAGTGGACCCCTGGGAAGATCCAATCAGATGACAATCGAGGGGACCGATCACGGGCCGGACGTGCTGCTGCCCAAGCCGCCGGACCGCACCCGCGGCGCGCTCGGGCCGCAGATCGAGGCCGGGCTGCGCGAGGCGATCCGCAGCGGACGCCTGGCGCCGGGCGGCCGCGTGCCGCCCTCGCGGACGCTCGCCCGCGACCTCGGCGTCTCCCGGCGCCTTGTCGTGGGCGCCTACGAGCAGCTCGTCGCCGAGGGCTGGCTGCAGGCGCGGGTCGGGGCGGGGACCTTC
>JAOPZU010000435.1 GCA_025963955.1 Solirubrobacterales bacterium | reverse complement strand
TGACGTTCCAGCGCTCGGAGATGAACGCGGTCCCCAGCCCGAGCGCTTCTCCGGCGCGGACCTCATCGATGATCGCGCGGGCGGAGTCGGGCGCTCCGGCGAGGGCGTAGAAGCCGAGCTCCGGATGGGGCACAGCGGTCATCGGTACGAACCTCCTTCCGGAACGTGGATCAGCGCGCTGCGGGAGAGGATCTCACCGACGGTGCTGAGGAAGCCGGAGACGGAAGCCATGCGGCGACTCTAGTCACGGCCGCGCACCTCGGCACCGCACTGACCCGCGCTTGGCTGCGCGTCGCGGGGGCGAGCCGTGCCCTCAGTGGACCGGTGGACCAGTGTGTGGCCCTCGCCGCGCTGCAGCAGCCACGGGTTGACCTCGCTCCAACGTGAGTTAGAGTGACAAGCGTGTCCGCGTGTGACCTGCTCTGCCTCGACCTGGAAACCGCGGAAGGGCTCCGGGCTCGTCTCGCGCCGGCCCGGACGGCCGAGCTCGCGGCGATCCTGAAGACCTTCGGCGACCCGACGCGGCTGCTGATCGCGCAGGCGCTGCTCGAGCACGAGCTCTGCGGCTGCGATCTGGCCTGGATCACGGGACAGAGCGACAAGGTCGTCTCCCACCACCTCGCGCGACTGCGCCGCGAAGACCTGGTGGAGAGCCGCCGCGAGGGCAGGGTCGTCTTCGCCTCCCTGACCGGGCGCGGCCGCGCCCTGCTCGGCGCCCTGGAACAGGTGAGCGCATGCGCATGAGCACCACCGAGCTTCCGAAGTTCCCCATGGCGCCCGTTCCGGCGCCCGGGGCTTCGAAGCGCGACGAGGGCTGGCTGCGGGCCGCCAAGCAGGCTCGGCAGCTCTCGTGGGCCTCTCTGTTGTGGATGAGCGTCGAGGGTGTCGTCGGCCTGGCCGCCGGCCTCGAGGCCGATTCGCTGAGCCTGCTGATCTGGGCTGCTTCCTCGTTCGTGGAGGGTCTGACGTCGGTGACGATCATCTGGCGCTTCACCGGCTCGCGCATGCACTCGGCCACGAGTGAGCGGACCGCGCAGCGTTGGGTGGCCGGCTCGTTCCTGCTGTTGGTGCCGTACTTCCTCTACGAGTCCTTCAGCAAGCTCCTGAGCGGCGGCGAGGTCCACGCCAACGCGGCCGGCATAGCGGTGACGGCCTCGGCGATCGTCTTGATGCCGCTGCTCGGGTGGGCCAAGCTCAGGCTCGCGCGCCGCCTGGACTCGAGCGCCACCGCCGGGGAGGGCATTCAGAACCTGCTCTGCGCCGCCCAGGCCACCGCCGCGCTCATCGCGCTGCTCGGCGCAGGAGCCGGGCTGCAGATCCTCGACCCGATCGCCGCCCTGGTCATCTCGGCGATCGCCGTGCGCGAGTGCACCGACCTCTGGCGCGGCAAGGGTGATGACTGCTGCGCCCCGATCGGCTTCAACGCGCCCGCCGCCACCGAGGATTGCTGCGCCACAGGCAGCTGCGCCTCCGGCTGACGGCACTCGAAGGTGCCGCTCGTTCGCAGCAGTCGTACGGCGCGGAGGGGAGACCAGCGAGCAGGAGGAGCCGCCGAGCCCCAGGGCCGTTGCTGACGCTTGATCTGGCGTGGCCTTGAGCGAGAGTGCTGCCCGCAGCTGCGGTCCGGACCATCGCGGGCTCTGTGGGGCCGGCCCCGAAACGAAAAAACCCCCGCGTTTGCGGGGGTTTCGTCCAAGCGGCTGAAGAGACTCGAACTCTCGACCTTCTGCATGGCAAGCAGACGCTCTAGCCAACTGAGCTACAGCCGCGCTGGGAGGCGGAGTATAAACGACGTCAGCCGGAGCTGCGCTGTGACCACGCGCCGGAGCCGGGCGTCTGCGGCGAGGCGTCGCCACAATGGTCTTGCCTTCCCGATCGGATGACCTCGCTCCCGTCCATCGGGGCGGAACGCACGGAACCCCCACCGTCGGCAGGGGTTCCGAGAAGAGGCGACGCCGAGATTCGAACTCGGGTACACGGCTTTGCAGGCCGCTGCGTAGCCACTCCGCCACGTCGCCAAGCAGCCGCGAAGTGTACGGCTTCCGGGCCTCGGGCTCCCTCAGGCGGTCGTGAGGCCGGCCGGGGCGACGGCGCCGCGCTCGTCCGCCCCGCCGTCACGGAGCCGCCGTCGGACGAGCACCCGCGTACCGCGCGAGGGCACGAGCGTGATGTGGTGCATGCGGGCGCGCTCGTCGGCCGGTTCCGGGGCGATGAGATCGACCTCGCGCAGGACGGTCCGCAGGACCTCCGCCATCTCGGTCGACGCGAACGTCGCACCCAGGCACCGCCGGACGCCGCCACCGAACGGGATCCACGTGTACGGCGGCGCGCCGTCGGTCAGCCACCGCTCGGGGCGGAAGGCCTTGGGCTCCGGGAAGCTCAGCGGATCCAGGTGGAGCTGGGTGATCGACGGCAGCAGCAGCGTGTGCTGCGGCAGCTCGTAGCCCGCCACGCGGGTGCGCTGCGCCAGGACGCGGGCGACGTTCTGGATCACGGGCCGCACGCGCAGGGTCTCCTTCACGACGGCGTCGCGGTAGGGATCGCGGTCCTCCTCGAGGCCCTCCCTCACACGCGCGAGGGCCTCGGGACTGCGCAGCAGGCGCTCGAAGGCCCAGGCCAGCCCGGTCGCCGTGGTCTCGTGGCCGGCGATCAGCAGGGTCATCAGCTCGTCGCGCACCCACCGGTCGTCCGCCCGGTTGCCCGCCTCGTCGTGGGCCTGCAGCAGGAGCGAGAGCACGTCGCCGCGCGCGGCCAGCCCCGCGTTCGTGCGCCGCCGCCGGATCTCGCCGAAGAGCAGCTCGTCGGCCGCCGCGATCTCCCCGAGAAAGCGCTTCCAGCGGCCGACGTGCTGCAAGCCGGGGACGGCCCACATGAGGAAGTAGGACGGCTTGAACTCGACGGCGCGCCGGAGCGCCTCGTGCAGCGCCCGGGCCCGAGCGGCGTCCTCGACGCCGAGGACCACGCGGATGATGATGTCCAGGGTCAGCGCCTTGGTGCGCTCGTGCAGGGCGAACGGCTCGCCGACGGGCCACGTGCGGACCTCGGCCTCCGTCAGCTGGCGCATCAGCCCGACGGCCTCCGCGACGCGTTCGCCGTGAAAGGCCGGGAGCTGCAGCTTCCGTTCGCGCAGGTGCTCGTCCCGATCCAGCAGGAGGACCGAGTGGTCGCCGACGAGCGGCGCCAGGAGCGCGTTGCCCTCACCCGCGAGGTAGACGTCGGGCGATCCCGTGAATACGTCCTTGACGTCAGCGGGATCGGTGAGGACGACGATCCGTCCCGCCTGGACGTCCCGCAGCGTGAAGGTCCGGCCGAAACGGCGCTGGTTGCGGGCGAGCCAGCGGCGCCGCGCGGTCCACAACAGGACGGTCTGCACGGCGGCCGGGAGCCGGGGGCCCGGCGGCAGGACGTCGTCCGGCCCGAGGACGACCTTGGACCGGACCACCAGTGGCTTCGAGGACTGCGGCATCCGGGGCCTCCGGGACTTGAAACGGACGGGTCTGCACCGTAGCGAGGGTGCACGTTCGCGGGTGCGTTGCTACCATTCCGGACCCCGGCGCGATTAGCTCAGCTGGGAGAGCACCGCCTCGACAAGGCGGGGGTCACTGGTTCGAGCCCAGTATCGCGCACCTCACGAAAAGCCCCGGAAATCCGGGGCTTTTCTCGTTCTCCGGGGTTCGGGCGGGGGCGATCCTGATCTGGATTCTGCGGGCGACATGTCGCTCATCGTGCCCATCCGTCTGCCCCGTTCAAGGCCGACCGGCGGGCGGCCGAGGATCCGCTCATGGTCCTTCTCGCCGCCGCCGCGCTCCTGCTGCTGGTCCTTGTCACCGCGGTGCTCTCGGCGGCTCGCCGCGGCGCGCGGCGGAGCCCGGCCACACTCACCCGCGCCGCGGGCCCGGCTCGCTC
>JAOPZU010000426.1 GCA_025963955.1 Solirubrobacterales bacterium | reverse complement strand
CCGGCCGTCGTCCGGCTCGAGCGCTCCTTCCGCTGCCGCGCGCGGATCATCACGGCGGCCCAGGCGGTGGTGGCTCCCGCGCCCGACCGCCTGCCCAAGCGGCTGGAGGGCGAGGGCGGCGGGAGCGTCCGCTTCTGGCGCTGCGCGAACGAGCGCGCGCAGGCGCAGGGCGTCGCCGCGGAGATCGAGCGGCTCGTCCGCGAGGGCGTGGCGCCGGAGAAGATCGGCGTGCTCGTGCGCTCCGTCCGCAACGAGGGCCAGGCCGTCGCTGTCGCGCTGGAGGAGCGCGCCGTCCCCTTCCGCATCGTCGGCGCCGCCGCCTTCTTCCAGCGGACCGAGGTGCGCGACGTCCTTGCGTGGCTGCGGATGCTCGTCGAGCCGAACGACGCCGCCGCGGTCGTGCGCGTCCTGGCGCGCCCGCCAGTGGAGCTGCGCAGCGTCGACCTCGCGCGCTGCGTGCAGATCGCCCGCCGCCGCAAGCTCGACATGGTCAGCGCGCTCGGCGCGGCGATGGAGTCCCCGCAGCTGCCGCCCGAGGCGCGCGAGCGGATCCTCGCCTTCCTCAAGCTCCACCGCCAGACCGCGCAGGCGCTCGACACGATGCGGCCGGACCTCTTCGTCCACCGCCTGATCGAGCGCCTCGGCCTGCGCCGTCAGCAGCTCTTCGCCGCGCAGGCCGACGTCGTGGAGCGGCTGCTCGCGCTGGCGCGGCTCGGGGAGCTCGCGACCGCCCATACCCGCCGCACCCCCACCGCCACCGCCCGGGACTTCGCGCGCTACCTGGCCGCCGTCGCCGACGCCGGGCTCCGCGACGAGGAGGAGCTGGACGAGTCGGCGACCGCGCCCCGCGGCGCCGTCGCCGTCCTCGCGATGCACGGCGCGCGGGGCGTCGAGCTCGAGCACGCCTTCGTCCTCGGGCTGCAGTCCTCGCGGATGCCGGGCGCCCGGCAGGAGCTCGTGGAGCCCGTCCCGCCCGAGCTGCTGGCGGCGACCGCGGCGGGCACCGCGCTCGACGACCTGGACGACCGCGCGCACCACGTGGGGCACATGCGCCGCCTGCTGCACGTCGCGATGACCCGGGCGAGCGAGGGCGTCGTCCTCGCCTACGCGGCCGCGTCCGACCGCGGCGCCCGGCAGCCGCCGTCCCCGTTCGCGGAGGAGGCCCGTGCCGCGCTCGGTGCCGGTTGGGAGGACCGCGAGGAGGTGCTGTTCGGGCCGGACGAGGCGCTCCACGCGACGTACGCGACGCTCCGCGACGAGCTGCTCTCGTCCGTCTCCCGCGTCGGCACGCGCCTGGGCGAGCTGCGGCTGGACACCGACCTCGACGTCACCCACGGGGTCACCCGCTACCTCGAGCTCGTGAAGCTCGCCGCGATCCTCGAGCGGCCGGCCGGTCAGTCGGTGCGGGACGCGCTGGCGGACATCAACTCGAAGCTGCTGCAGCCGATGTCCGCCCACCAGCGCGAGGTCTTCACCTCCTCCGCGCTCGATGAGCTGCTGCTGAACGCCGAGGCGGACGCGAAGGCGCGCGCCGCCGTCGTCGCCGACCGCGCCGAGCCGTCCCTGGAGCCCTTCCTGCCCAAGCGCGGGGACGGGCTGATGCTCAGCGCGTCGGACATCGAGACCTACCGCTCGTGCCCGCTGAAGTACAAGTTCGCGCGCGTCTTCCGGATCCCGAGCGAGTCGACGATGAACCAGCGCTTCGGGATCCTCATCCACCAGGTCCTCGAGCGCTTCCACGCGCCGGACGGCGGCGTCGGGGCGTACGGCGGGGTGCAGACGCCGGGGGGTGCCGGCTCGCTGGACGCGCTGCTCGGCCTGCTCGACGCGGGCTGGCGGCGCGGCGGGTTCGGCGACACCGAGGAGGAGCGGCAGTTCCGGGCCAAGGCCGTCACCTCGCTGCACCGCTACCACGCGCGCTTCCGCGGCGAGACGGCCGAGCCGGTGTGGCTGGAGAAGGGCTTCCAGTTCAAGCTCGGGCCGCACGTCCTGCGCGGCCGGGTGGACCGCGTGGACCGCCTGCCGGGCGGGGAGTACGAGCTCATCGACTACAAGACCGGGCGCCCGCGGACGGTGGCCCAGCTGCGCGAGGACGTGCAGCTCTCGCTGTACGCGGTCGGCGCGCGCGAGGCGTGGCAGCTCGAGTCCTCCCGGCAGGCCTACCACTACGTGCTCGACGACCAGAAGGTCCTGGTCCCGGCCGAGGAGCTGGACCGCGACTGGATCACCGACACGGTCATGCACGTCGCCGACGGCATCCTCTCGCAGGGCTTCGAGCCGACGCCGTCCTTCAGCGCCTGCTCGATGTGCGACTACCGGATCGCCTGCCCGGCAGCGGAGCGGTAAGGGCGACAGCGCCCTGGGTCAGCGCGCCCGCGCACGGCGGCCGTCGAGCACGCGCAGCAGGATCCGCGGCTCGGCCGGCCAGGCCGTCAGCAGCGTCGCCCGCGGGATCGACCGCGCGGCGTAGCGCAACAGCAGGACCACGGCGACGACGTCGTCGAGCGGGCCGATGACGGGCAGGAACTCGGGCAGCAGGTCGATGGGCGACAGGACCCAGACGATCGCCACGAGCAGCGCGACCCGGGCCCGGCGGGGGACCGCGGGGTCGCGCCGCAGGCGGCGCGCGGTGCTCACGCACGCGGGCAGGAACTCCGCCACGTCCCGCAGCAGCCCGGGCGGCAGCCGCCCGGCCAGCAGCACCATCGCGGCCAGAACGGCCAGCCAGAGCCCACCCAGGACGGCGGCGACCTCGAGCGCCCGGGTCACGTGACCGGGCGCGGACGCGCGCGGGGGTCGAGGCCGGCGGCGGGGCGGTGCACGCCGAGAACCCTACGGCCGCCGCCGGAGACCGCGGTGAGGCACCGCCCTCGGCGTCCTCGCCGCACGCGCACAGGGGTACGGTGGGACGATCCGCGTCCTTGTCGTCGAAGATGATCCCCGGCTGGCCGAGCTGCTCGCCCGCGGCCTCGGCGCGGAAGGACTGCTCGTGGACCTCGCGCCGACGGGCGCCCGCGGGCTGCAAGCCGTCACCGAGGTCTCCTACGACGTCCTCATCCTCGACGTCGGCCTGCCGGACACGGACGGCTTCGCGGTCTGCCGCACGCTGCGCGAGCGCGAGGTCTGGGCACCGATCCTCATGCTCACCGCCCGCAGCGCCGTCACCGATCGCGTGGACGGGCTGGACGCGGGCGCGGACGACTACCTCGCCAAGCCGTTCGCGATCGAGGAGCTGCTGGCCCGGCTGCGTGCGCTGGCCCGGCGCGGACCGGTCGCTCGGCCGACCACGCTCCGCGTCGGCAACCTGCGGCTGGATCCGGCCACGCACGAGGCCTGGCGCGGTCCCGCGCCGATCGCGCTGACCCTGCGCGAGTTCGCGCTCCTGGAGGCCTTCATGCGCCACCCCGGTCAGGTGCTCTCCCGGGACGCGCTGCTCGACCAGGCGTGGCCCGCCGGGACCGATCAGCGCTCGAACGTCGTCGAGGTCTACGTCCGCTACCTGCGGGAGAAGATCGACCGGCCGTTCGGGGTCGCCTCGCTGGAGAACGTGCGCGGCGCGGGCTACCGGCTGCGCCGGGACGGCGGGGCGCCGTGAGACGCCTGCCGATCCGGGCGCGGCTGACGCTCGTCTTCGTCCTCGTCATGGCGGGCGTCCTCGCCGTCACCGGGACCTTCCTGTTCCTGCGGACCAAGCACTCGATCGACAGCTCGATCGCCCAGTCGCTCCGGGCCCGGCAGGGCGCCGCCCGCGCCTACGCCGAGTCGGCCGGCCTGCGCGGCGACCGCCCGCAGATCCCGCCCGGGGAGCGGTTCGCCCAGGTCCTGAC
>JAOPZU010000389.1 GCA_025963955.1 Solirubrobacterales bacterium | reverse complement strand
GCGTGCAGCCCCCCGGCGCCGGCGTCGTCACCGAGCTCCTCAAGCCCGACAAGACCGCGGTCGCGCACTGCAAGATCGACGCCGCGGGCGACTCGGACGAGGGCTTCGCGCCGATCGCCTCGCCGTTCTCGCTCACCACGGACACGCTGAACCTGCAGCTGACCCGGACCCTCGCCGCGCCGGCCGACCTCGTGCTCACGTGCGACTCGAACATCGCCTGGCGGGCGGCCAACACGAGCATCGTCGCGCTGAAGCTCGCGGGCTCCTCGCGCGTGGACTCCACCCAGCGGTAGCCCCCGCGGCCGGCGGCGGACGGCGCTGCGCGTCAGTCCGTCGTCGCCGCGGATCGCGCCCGCCGCAGTTCGGCGAGCAGCAGCTTGGAGTGCATGGCGCCGACCAGCTCGCGCAGGGGCTCGGCGCCGGCCTCCACGATCTCGGCCGCGCGGTCCGGGTCGACCTCTCCGGCCAGGCGGTCGAGCAGGGAGCGGACCTCCTCGCGCACGAGCGGCTCCAGCGCCTCCTTGTAGCGCAGCGTCTCGTAGACGGTGAAGCCGAGTGCCTCGTCGTAACCGCCCGCGCGGAAGCGCTCCATCGCCTCGATGATGGCGATGTCGTCCGGGTCGTAGCCGCGCGGGCTCGGGGTCAGGACGCCGAGCTCCGCGAGGCGCTCGAGCATCCGGCGCGGCAGGCTGTAGCGGCGGCGGACCTCGGCGGCGCTGACGCGCGCCTGCGGCTCGCGGGCGGCCGCGGCGCGCTCGAGGATGCGGTCCTCCAGCTCGACGAGCGCGCGCGCCCGCTCCGGATCCCCGTCGATCACCTCGCGGATGACCTTCAGCGGCATGTAGCGGTCCTCCTGCAGCCGCTTGATGAGCTTCACCCGGTCGACGAAGCCGGCCGGGTAGTAGGCCATGTTGCGTGACGTGCGGACCACGTCGTCCTGCCCACCCAGCAGTCCCTCGCGCAGGTAGTGCTTGATCGTCCCGGCCGAGACCCCGGAGGCCTCCGCCAGCTCGCTCATCTTCAGCAGGCCGTCGACGGGCACGGCGCCGCGCTACGCCGCCGCGAGGGCGAGCGGGGTCTGCGGCAGGCCGAGCGCGTTCCGCGCCTCCTCGACCGTCGCCGGGCGTCGGCCGGCGTCGAGCGTCATCTGGTGCGCCTTCTCGATCAGGTCACCGTTCGAGCGCGCGACCGTGCCGTCCGGCAGGTAGAAGTTGTCCTCCAGCCCGACGCGGATCGAGCCCCCCAGGCTGAGGGCGGCGGCGACCATCGTCCACTGGATCCGGCTGATGCCGATGACGCCCCAGTGGTGGCCCGTGTCCTCGCCGCCGACCTCCTCGAGGTTGTCCGCCATCACCGCGAGGTTGCGCGCCGTGGGCGGGATGCCGCCGGTGACGCCCATCACGAAGTCGACGTGGAGCGGCGTCCTCAGCACCCCCATGTCGATGAGCGGCGCGAGCGAGCCGACGTGGCCGACGTCGAAGCACTCGTGCTCCGGCTTGATGCCGAGCTCGTTCATCACGCCGAGGAACTCGATGATCTCGGTGAACGGGTTCGCGAAGACCGTCGAGAAGACGAAGTCCTTGCGGCGCGGTGAGTACTTCGCGTAGTTCATCGAACCCATGTTCAGCGCGGCGACCTCGGGACGCACGGCGCGCAGGTAGGCGATCCGCTGCTCGACGCTGACGCCCATCGCCCCGGTGGAGAAGTTGATGATCGCGTCCTGGCCCACCTCCGCCCGGATGGCGTCGGAGATCGCCTGGAAGTCCTCCACCGCGTAGGACGGCGTGCCGTCGGGCCGGCGGGCGTGGATGTGGATGTGGACCCCGCCGGCGTCGACGATCCGTCGTGCCTCCGCGGCGTACTCCGCGGGCGTGTAGGGGATGGCTGGGCACTGCTCGCGGTTGGCGAGCGAGCCCGAGATGGAGCAGGTGATGACGACCGGGTCGTCGAGCGAAGCCATGACGGCGCCTCCGTGGAAAGTGGGAAGTCCTACTCCCCACTCTGGCGTACGCCCGCCGGGCGTGCAACCACGCCCGCGGCCGGTCAGTCGGCGGGCGGCGGATCGGCCGGGATGATGAGCGCGTACACGCCGGACCACCCCGCCTTGCGCTGCCGGGCGCCCTGGCCCTGGAAGAAGCGCAGCGCACGGTGGTTGTCGGCCTGCACCTCGGCGACGAGCTCGACGATGCCCTCCTCACGCGCCCGCCGGCGCAGCGCGTCGACGAGCACCGCGCCCACCCCGTCGTGCTGCACGTCGTCGCGGACGACGATCGCCAGCTCGGCCTCGCGTCCCGCCTCGTCGAGGGCGACCGCCCGCGCCACGCCGAGCAGCTCGCCCGGCGCGGTCGGGTCCTCGGCGACGACCGCCATGTGGCGGTGGCCGTCGACCTCGGTCAGGTAGCGCAGGTCGCCCGTGGTGAGGTCACCCTTCGACGCGTGATACCGGCGGTAGCGGGTCTCGTCGGACAGGCGCGCGTGCATCCGCGTGAGCGCGGGCTTGTCGTGCGGGGTGATGTCGCGGACGGTGAGGGAGGGAGAGAAGGACATGATTGCGGCTGCAATCATCGTCGCGCATCGGACGCCCGCGCGGTGTGCGGGGCGTCACAGGGCTCCGCGTCCCGTGCGGAGCCGGAGCCGGCCCCTACAACAGAGGCGCCAGGACGTCGGCCAGCGCGTCCACGTGGTCCGGGTGCGCGTTCGTGATCTCCACGCCGACGACCTCCGCGGCCCCCGCGACGAGGTCCAGCAGGCGCTTCAACTGCTCGAAGTCCAGGCCGCCGCCCGCGGGGAACGTCGCGGGCAGCAGGTCCGGATCGAGGATGTCGAGGTCCAGGTGGATGAAGACCTTGCGCGCGTCCAGCAGGTCGGCGAGGGCTCCGGGGCGGTCGACCGTCCCGACCCCGTGGCGCTCGAGCAGGACCTGCTCCTGGCCGTCCACGTCGCGCACGCCGAACATGACGACCCGCGCCGGGTCCAGTCCCGCGCCGAAGCCCGTCTCCCAGAGGCCACAGGCCCCGGCCAGGCACATGCCCCCGAGGAACTGCGAGGTCGTCGTCTCGGGCGTGTTGAAGTCCGCGTGGGCGTCGAGCCAGAGGACGAGCACGTCGGGGTGGTGGCGCACGAGCACCGGAAGGGTGCTCACGCAGATGGAGCAGGTCCCCGCGAGGAGGACCGGGATCTTCCCGGCCTCGAACGCGTCGTCGAGCTGGCCGCCCGCTTCCAGCAGGCAGCCGCGGGCGTCCACGAGGTCCTCCTGGTAGGCCGTGGCCCGCGGCGTTCCGACCGATCCGACCGCGCGGGCGCCGAGCAGCTCGCCCAGAGCGGCCGCGCCCTCCATCCCGACCGGGTCCCGGTCGGAGGTCCGGCAGAGCAGCGCGACGAGCTGGCGGCTGTCGTCGATCGCGGTCACGCAGCTACTGGCCCTTCCACTGCGGCTCGCGCTTCTCGAAGAAAGCGGCAACGCCCTCCTGGATGTCCTCGGTGGAGAAGGCGATCGTCAGCTGGGAGCGCAGGAAGTCCCACGCATCCTCCAGCGGCAGGTCCTGCTGGCGCCACAGCGCGTCCTTGCCGAGCGCCATCAGCACCGGCGACTTGGCGGCCAGGCGGCCGGCCCAGTCCGCCACGGCGGCATCGAACTCCTCGGCGGGGACGACCCGGTTGACGATGCCCATGCGCTCGGCCTCCGCCGGCGTGATGCGGTCGCCCAGGAGCATGAGCTCCGTCGCCTTCTTCCGCGGCACGTTCCGGTAGATGAGCGCGGCGATCATGAAGGGGAAGACGCCGACGTTGATCTCCGGCGTGCCGAACGACGCCTTGTCGGACGCGACGATCAGGTCGCACGCGAGCGCGAGCCCGAAGGCGCCCGCCAGGCAGTGCCCGTTCGCCGCGCAGATCACGGGCTTGCCGAGCTCGCCGATCAACGTGAACAGCCGCGGGAACCGCCCGGTCGCCTGGTGCTTGTGGATGAGGGGGACGTCGGCCGCGAAGCCGCCGAGGTTGCCGCCGGCGCTGAAGGTCGTCGGGTGCGTGGAGGCGAGGACCACGCAGCGGACCGCGGCGTCCGCGCGCGCCTGCGAGAACGCGTTCAGCAGGTCCTCGAGCAGCGCGTCGGAGAGCGCGTTGCGGGAGTCCGGCTGGTCCATCGCGATGGTGGCCACGCCGGCCTCGGAGACGTCGTAACGAATGGTGTGGAGGCTCATCGGTGGCCGCACGCTAACGGACCGCCGCCCGGAGGGCGGTCCCGCCCTGGCGCGCCGGCACGCGGCCGTGGAGCCGCCGGGACAGGACGTGGAGCGGTGCGCGGCGGACGCCGCGCGCCCGGAGCCGAAAGTGGGAAGTGCCACTGTTTACTTTCGGGCATCTCGCCGGTACCGTCGGGGCCATGTCCACCACCGCCGAGACCGTCCTCAAGCCCGATCACGCCGCCCAGCGCAAGCACTTCATCTTCACCGACGAGCACGAGCAGCTGCGCGAGTCGATCCGCAGCTTCGCGATCAAGGAGCTGGCGCCGCACGCGGACGAGTGGGAGGAGACGACGTTCCCGGACTCGGTCTTCGCGCGGATGGGCGAGCTCGGCTTCCTCGGCCTCGACAAGCCCGTTGCGTACGGCGGCCAGGGCGGCGACTACTACTCGGCCCTCGTCCTCGCGGAGGAGATCGTGCACGCGCGGTCCGGCGGCCTCGCGATGGGCCTGGCGGTCCAGACCGACATGGCGATGCCGCCCATCCTCGCGTTCGGGACCGAGGAGCAGAAGCAGCAGTGGGCGGCGCCGGCCATCGCGGGCACGAAGATCCTCTGCCTCGGCATCACCGAGCCGGACGCCGGCTCCGACGTCGCCGGGATCAAGACGCGCGCGACGTACGACGCCGCGGCCGACGAGTACGTCATCAACGGCTCGAAGACCTACATCACCAACGGCCACCGCGCGGACGTCATCGTCCTCGTGACGAAGACCGACCCCGACGCCGGGTACGACGGCTTCACGCTGTTCCTCGTCCCGATGGACGCGCCGGGCGTCATCCGCGAGCAGCGCCTGAAGAAGCTCGGCATGCACGCGTCGGACACCGCGCTGCTCGCGTTCCAGGACGTCCGCGTTCCGGCCTCCGCGGTCCTCGGCGAGGTCGGCAAGGGCTTCTACCACATCATGTGGGAGCTCCAGGGCGAGCGCCTGATCGGTGCCGCCGGGTGCGTCGCGGGCGCGCAGCACTGCTTCGACCAGACGCTGAAGTACGCGATGGAGCGCAAGGCGTTCGGGCGCGAGATCGGCAAGTTCCAGGTCACGCGCCACAAGTTCGCGGAGATGGCGACGAAGATCGAGACGGCGCGCCAGATGGTCTACATGACCGCATGGCGCTTCCAGAACGGCGAGTACCCCGTCCGCGAGATCTCGATGGCGAAGCTCTACGCCGCCCGCATCGCGGTCGAGGTCGCCGACGAGTGCATCCAGATCCACGGCGGCGCCGGCTACATGAAGGAGTACGGCGTCGAGCGCGTCTGGCGCGACATGCGCCTCAACCGCATCGGGGCCGGGACGGACGAGGTCATGCTCGACGTCATCGGCAAGTCCTACGGCCTCTGATCAGACGAGCTGCGGGACCTCGGGGTCGATGGAGACCTGCAGCAGGAGCGGGCGGCCGGCCGCAAGGCCGTCCGCCACCGCGGCGCCCACCTCCTCGTAGGTGACGTGCCGCGCGTCGACGCCGTAGCCCCGGGCGATCAGCGTCGCGTCCAGACCCGGCAGCTCGAGGCCCGGGATGCCGCCGTCGAGGTCGTTGAACTCCCCGAAGGCCTTGAGGATCGTGTACTGCCGGTTGGACATGACCAGCACGACCAGCGGCGCGTCGTGCCGGGCCGCCGTCCACAGCGCCGGGACCGTGAACTGCAGAGAGCCGTCCCCGATGATCGCCAGCACCGGCGTG
>JAOPZU010000376.1 GCA_025963955.1 Solirubrobacterales bacterium | reverse complement strand
CAGCGGCCACCCGCCGCCCGCTGGCGCGGGACTCCGACCGCGTCGAGCTCCTTGACCCGCGCCGCCATCTGCCCCTCGGCGAGCTCGAGCAGGGCGCGCGTCGCGGGGGAGAGCTGCGCCCCCCGCCGCCAGATGAAGGCGAAGTTGTCGTAGACGGGCGGGGAGAGCGGGATCCAGCCGAGCGCGAGCGGCACCCGGTCGCCCATCCCGGCGAGCCACGCGCGCGAGGTGATCGTGTCCCCGAACCCGCGCCCGGTCAGCTCCATGGCCGCCTCCGGGTCCTCGACGTCGATGACCGGCTCGATCCGGACGCCCGCGGACTGCGCGAGCTCTGCGAGCTGCCGGCGGACCGGGTCCTCGGTGCCGAAGGTCGCGTCGGGGAGGATGAGCGGCACGGTCGCGATGCGCTGGATCGTCGCCCGGTGGGCGAGGTGCTCGGGGTTCATCGAGGCGTAGACGATCTCGTCGCGCGTGATGGGCCGGACCTCGAGGCCGTGGTCGTCGACGGGGAGCGAGACCATGCCCGCCTCCAGCTCGCCCCGGCGCACGGCGTCCGCGGTCTCCGAGGAGTTCGCCCCGATCAACCGCAGGCGGACGTCCGGGTAACGGGTGCGGAAGTCCGCCACCAGATCGGTGCCGAGGAAGTAGCGCGCCGAGCCGAAGGTGCCGAAGGCGGCGGTCCCGCCCCGCAGCTCGCGCACGGCGCCGACGGACGCGCGGGCGGCCTCGGCGGCGTCGAGCACGAGGATGGCGTGCTCCTGCAGCGTCCGTCCGGCCTCGGTGATCGCAAGGCCGCGCCCGACCCGGCGGAAGAGCTCCACGCCGAGCTCCGCCTCCAGGCGCCGCACCTGGTCCGAGAGCGACGGCTGGGCCATGTGCAGCTCCTCGGCGGCGGCGCTGAAGGAGCCGTGCTCGCACGCGGCGAGGAAGTACTCGAGCTGCGCCAACGTCAAGGTTCAGCCTTTCGCTCGTGAAGTCAATCAAGGCTACCGCAAGAGCTTGCCGAGGCGGAACATGCTGGGCATGCACGTTCGTGGTACCGCCCTGGTCGTCGCCTCCGCCGCCAGCTTCGCCCTCATGTCCATCCTCGCGAAGGACGCGAGCGCCCTCGACGCGGGCGTCACCACGATCCTCGCCGGGCGCTTCCTGCTGGCCGCCGCCCTCTTCACCGCGCTCGCCGGGTGGCGGGGGATCCGCCTGCGGGCGCTGCCCGTGCGACCGGCCCTGATCGCCCTGGCCCTCGGCGGTGGCATCTACGCGACCGAGTCCGCCGTCTACTTCAGCGCGCTGACCCACATCGACGCGTCGATCGCCTCGCTCGTCCTCTGCCTGTACCCCGCGGTCGTCCTGGTGCTGGCCGTGGGGCTGCGGCGCGAGCGCGCGGGCGTGCGCCAGGTCTCGGCGCTCGTCCTGGCTCTGGCCGGCGCGCTCGTGGTCCTGTCCGCCGGCGCGGGCGGACAGCTCGACGCCACCGGTCTGCTGCTGACCCTCAGCTCGACCCTGCTCTACGCGGTCTACGTGACGTGCGCGGACACCGTCTCCGGGGCGCTGGACCCGCTCGCCTTCGGCGGCCTGCTCAGCGTGGGCGCGGGCTCCGCGCTGCTGCTGTCCGGGACGGTCACCGGCCGGCTGCACCCCGCCGCCCTCGCCGACCCCGCGGTCGCCACCGACGTCGTCCTGATGGCCGGGGTCAGCACCGTGCTCGCGGTCACCGCCTTCTTCGCCGGCATGCGGCGCATCGGCGCGACGGGGGCGTCGACCATCGCCTCGGTCGAGCCGGTCTTCACGGTCGCGCTCGCCGCCGTCTTCCTCGGCGAGACGCTGAGCCCCGTGCAGGCGCTGGGCGGGCTCGTCGTCCTCGCGGGCATCCTGCTCGTGCAGGCCCCGGGGCACGCCTCGCCTGGCGGCCCGGTGGCCCTGGGCGGTTCCTCGCCTGCGGCTCGGAACGCGCCGCCGGCGGTGACTTCGCCGGATAGCCTCCCCTGGGATGGCCCTCCCGCTCGCCCCGCCCCTGCTGCCCCAGCTCGCGCGCTCACGCTCGAGCCTGCCTGCTGAGGACGGAGCCTGGGCCTACGAGCCCAAGTGGGACGGCTTCCGCTGCATCGCGTTCGTCGACGGCGACGGGGCCCAGGCCCACCTGCAGTCCCGCAGCGGCAAGCCGCTGCGGCGCTACTTCCCGGAGCTGCGCTTCCCCGACGGGCGCTACGTCGTCGACGGCGAGATCGTCCTGCTGAACGCGGAGGGCGGCACCGAGTTCGAGCTGCTCGGGCAGCGGATCCACCCGGCGAAGTCGCGCGTGGACATGCTCAGCGTGCAGACGCCGGCGACGTTCATCGCCTTCGACCTGCTCGCGCGCGAGGACGAGGTCCTGCTCGAGCGGCCGTACCTGGAGCGCCGCGCCGCGCTGGAGGCGGTGGTCGGCGATCCGGTGCAGCTGACGCCCATGGTCCTGACGCCGCAGGACGCGGAGGAGTGGCTGCACACGCGCGAGGGCGTCATCGCCAAGGAGCGCGGGGCCGCCTACCTCCCCGGCGAGCGCAAGGGCATGGTGAAGGTCAAGCGGGTGCGGACGATCGACACCGTCGTCGTCGGGTGGCGCCCCGGCAAGGCGGAGGGGACGCTCGGCGCGCTCATCCTCGGGCTCTACACGCCCGACGGTGAGCTGCGGGTGATCGGGCACTCCAGCGGCTTCACGGCGAAGCAGAAGCGCGAGCTGCCCGGCGAGCTCGAGCCGTTCGAGAGCGGCGAGCGCGGCAGCGGCGATCCGTCCCGCTGGAAGTCGGACAAGGAGCTCGAGTGGATCGGGCTGCGGCCGGAGCTCGTCGTGGAGGTCACCTTCGACCAGGTCTCCGACGGCCGCATCCGGCACGGGGCGAAGGTCGCCCGCTGGCGCGAGGACAAGGCGCCGCACGAGTGCACGATCGACCAGCTGGACAGCTGAGCCGAGAGACCCGCGGGGTGGTCTTCCGGGACGAGGACGTCGAGCGGGCCGTCCGGCGCTACGCCGTGGGGGCGTTCCCGATGGACGACGAGCTGGCGCCCGAGCTGCCCTGGTACGTGGCCCCGCAGCGCGCGATCCTCCCGCTGGAGGACCAGGCGCGGGACCGGCTGCGCCGCAAGGTCCGGCGGGACGTGCGCCGCTGCGAGGACCACGTCCTGGCGGTGGACCGGGACTACGACCAGGTCCTGCGCCTGTGCGCGCAGCCGCCGACGGGCGACGGGATCTGGATCACCGAGCGCTTGGCCGCCCTATACCGGCGGCTGCACGCGGCGGGCGTCGCGCACAGCTTCGAGCTGTGGACGCCGGCGGGGGAGCTGGCCGCCGGCATCCTCGGGGTCGTGCTCGGCCGCGCCGCGTTGCTCGAGTCGATGCGGCGCACCCGCCCGGGCGCCGGCAACGCGCTGCTCGTGCGCACGCTGGACCACCTGGTCGCCTCCGGGATCGAGCTGTGCGACATCCAGCTGCCCACGCCGCACACCGAGCGCCTGGGCTGCGTCCTCATCGAGCACGCGGACTACGAGGCGCGCCTGGTCGCCGCGCTACGGGGCTGACGCGGCGTGGACGCGCGGCCCTGGCTCGTGGCCCCCGACAGCTTCAAGGGGACCTTCGCGGCGGCGCAGGTCGCCGCGGCGATCGGGCGGGGGCTGGAGGCCGCCG
>JAOPZU010000365.1 GCA_025963955.1 Solirubrobacterales bacterium | reverse complement strand
CCGCGGCGAGCAGGCGCGAGCCGTGCTGGAGGCCGACGGTGGCGACGGCCAGCGACGCCGGCGCCTCGTCCAGCGTCGAGCGGAGCGCGGAGCGCCGCTCGGAGAACGGACGCAGCGCGGTCGCGGCGGGGGCGAAGAGCCGTCGCAGGTCGGTGCGTGAGTCGTTCAGGGCACCTACCGCCGAGTCGAGCCCGGGGACCAGGCGCGGGGCAGCACCCGGTCGCGCGAGGATGCTGTCCATGATGTCGGAGAAGGGTCCCGTCGCGTCCGAGCCCACCCGGATGCCGTCGTTCAGCGGCTCGCCGTTGCCGAGCACGCCCCGGCCGAGTCCGGCCACGGCGACGCCGAGCTTGCCGCGCGTCTCGGCGTCGAAGACGTCGAGCGCGTCCGGGACGGACGCCGTGAGCGCGTCCTTGCCGGCGCGCAGGGTCGCTCCGTCGCCGAGCATCGTGCGGTCCGTCCCGGGGATGAGCTGCACGTAGCGGGCGCCGAGGAGGCCGTTGGCGCGGATGCGGACCGTCGTGTCCCGGGCGAGGGTGATCCCGGGCTCGAGCTGCATCTGGATGCGCGCTCCGTTCCTCGACGACGTCGTGCGGACGACCTGTCCGACGCGGACGCCGCCGATGGCGACCTTGTCGTGGCCGCGGAGGCTGCCCACCTCGGCCGCGGCGACGTACATCGTCGTGTAGTGGCGGCCGGGCACGCCCTGGATCGCGGTGATGGCGAAGGCGAGGAAGGCGGCGATCAGGCCGAGCGTCGCGCCGGCCTTCAGCAGCACCGAGCGCGCGGAGTCGGTCTCGCGGCGGCGCCGGCGGGTGCGGCCGAATCGGGTCTTCGGGCTGCGGCTCATGGGTGCAGGAGGTCGTCGAGGAGGGCGGAAGCGGAGCCGGGACCGGGGCCGCCCTGCTTGGGCGCCCGGCCGGTCAGGCCGCCGACGAGCTGGCCCACGGCGTCGTCGACCTTCGCCTTCGTGTCGTCGAGCGCCTTCTTGATGGGGGCCGGGATGAGCCCGGGCAGGGCGGGCAGCTGGGGCGCGCGGGCCGGGACGGACGGGGCCGCCGACCCCGGGCCCGGTGTGGTGCCCTTCGGCGCCGGAGCGCCCTTTCGCGCCCCGGTCGTCCCCGCCTTGGGGGTGAGGTAGCGGTTCAACACGCCCTCGAGCGTCTGCGGGGTCACGGCCGCCTCGCCGCGGAAGATGTGGGAGAGGCCGTCCCGGTACTGGACGGCGCGGGACCAGTTGTCGACGGTGCCGATGAGGTTGTCGACGCTCCGGTCCAGCGTGTTCGTCACCGGGACCAGGTCGCTCGCGAAGCTCGCGAGGCGCCGCAGGGTCGGGGCCGTCCGGCGCAGCACCGGGGCGGCGCCGGCGGCCAGCGTGGTCAGCGACGGGGCGACCTCGGTGGCCTTGGCGAGCGTCGGCGAGGCCGCCCGCTGGAACGGCGGGATCTCGTCGACCGTCTTCAGCAGCACGGGAGCCACCGCGGTGATGTCGCGGGCCGCGGGGCCAAGCGGCACGGTCGTCTGCTCGAGCTTCCCGAGGAAGCCCTGGAGGGAGGCGAGCATGCCGGGCGCGTGGCCGAGCGTCGCCCGCAGCTGGGTGCGTTTTGTCGCCGCGGTGGCGGCCGCCTGGCCGGCGCTGTCGATCAGGTCGCCGATCGCGACGCGCTGGGAGGACAGGTCGCTCACCAGCGTGTCGCTGTGGCGGACGAGCTGCGCGAGGGTGCGGTTGTCGCTCACCACCCCGTCGACCACCCGGGTGGCCCTGTCGATGGTGCTCGGCAGGGTCCGGATGAGCTGCGAGACGTCGGTCCCCCGGCCGACGACGGCGGCGCCGGCCTCGTTGAGCAGGACGTTCAGGCGCGAGCGCGTGTCGGGGGTGAGGACCGCGAGCACCTGGTCCAGGTCGGTGGTCGGGGTGACGCGCGCGGTGGCGATCGTCGACCCGGACGGCTGCGGCCGGGCCAGGTCGCCCTTGTCGATCTCCAGGCGCTTCTGGCCCAGGAGGTTCACGGAGGTGATGTAGGCGCGCGCGTCCCGGCCGATCGGGCCCTTGCCGTCGTCGAGCCGGCCCTCGACGAGGACCCGGTCGCCCTTGCCGTGCTCGAGGGTCACCTTGACCTTGCCGACCTCCACGCCGCCGACGGTGACGAGGCTGCCGTCGCGCAGGCCGAGGGCGTTGCCCAGCTCCATCCGGAAGCGGTAGCGGTCGTCTCCGCGGTGCCCGGTGACGAGCACGACCAGGACGGCGAGCGCCAGCAGGCCGACCAGCAGCGGGGCGAGGCGGCGGGCGTGCATCACCGGCCTCCCTTCTTCGTGGTGGCGCCGGGCGTCGGCGGGCCGAAGTCCGCGGGCTTGAACGTGCGCGCCTCGGGGTCCTTCGACGGGTCGAGGGCGTCGGGTCCGGCTCCGCACTCGGGAAGGAACCAGGGCTGACCCGCCTGGGTGCCCGGGGGTCGCGGGAAGCCGTAGGTCAAGCCGGGGTACTTCTTGGCGATGTCGCCCGAGCTCTCCGTCGACGCCATGCCCGGGAACGGCAGGCTGACGATGGGCGTGGCGCGGATGTAGTTGTCGCGGCCGTCGTTGTTCGCCAACGCCGAGCCCCAGAGCGGTCCCCAGGAGGCGATCTCCGGCGTGTACGGGCGGATGCAGTTCAGGGCGACGTCGGCCTGCCGGCCGATCGAGGTCAGCTGCGGCGCGAGCTGGGTCAGGCGGGCGATCACGCGCGTCACGTCGGGAGCCGCGGTCCGCGCCGTCGCGAGCGTGGCGCGGGCGTCCGGGCCGACCTCGACGAGCGTCCCGAGCACCCGGTTCAGCGGGCGGGCGATCCTGCGCAGCTGCGCCACCCCGGGGGCGAGACGGTCCGTGACCTGGCGGGCGGAGCGCAGCGTGCCGTCCGCCCGGCGGAGCGTCGCGGTGGCCCGCCGGAGGGTGCCCGGCGCGCCGCTCAGCGTGGACTGCAGCGAGGAGACGTCGGAGGCGAGCGCGTTGAAGGTGGTCCCGGCGGCGACGATCAGCTGCCCCAGGCCCGGGCTCGCCGTGTCGATCGCGTCGACGACGCGGCTCGTCGAGTGCACCAGGGTGTGCAGGTTCTCGCGGCTGTCGGCGAGGGTCCCCAGCACGGTGTCGGCCTCGCCCACCGCCGGCGGGGCGACGTCCAGCGCGCGGTTCAGCGGCCGGCCGGCGAGGTCGAGCTCCGCGCCGCCGCGGTCCAGGAGGGTCTTGGTGTCGGCTCGCACCTGCTTGTCGAACACCTTGAGCAGGTCGCCGTACTCGACCGGGGTGCGGAAGGCCGAGGCCGGCAGGTCACCGCCGTCGTCCGCGATCGCGGCCGCATCCGCCGGCCCACGCTTCAGGCTGATGTAGCGGTTGAAGAGGTTGATGGTGCCGCCCCAGCGCAGCGTCAGCCGGCTGCCCTTCGGCAGGGGCCACGCCTCGTCCTCGAGGTGCAGCTTCAGGCGCGCGGCGCGCCCGCGGTCCACCGGCGAGATGTCGGCCACGCGGCCGACGATCGAGCCCGCGGAGCGGATGTACTGCCCGCTGAGCACGCCCGTCGCCTTCGGCACGGTGACGTACACGTCGTGGCCGCCGCCCCGGCCGCCGGCGACGCTGAGGACGACGACGAGCAGCGTGGCCGCGGCGAGGAGGCCGACGGCGAGCCGGCGGGCGACGAACGTGCTCATCCTCAGCCGCCGATCGGGACGCCGGCGTCGACCGCGTACCAGGTGATGACCGTGAAGGCCGACACGAGGTTCGCGAGGACGAGGTTGACCTTGACGGCCTGGGCGACCGCGTCGCCGACGGCGGCCGGGCCGCCGCGGGTCCGCATGCCGTAGAAGCAGGCGGTGATGGCGGTGACGACGCCGGTGAGGGCGACCGTGGTGAAGACGAAGCCGAGGTCCTTCAGCCCCTGGCTGCTCCAGTGGAAGCGCGAGTACCCGGCGAGGTCGGTCGCGTGCAGGATCACGATCGCGTCGAGGTAGCAGCCGGCGGTGTAGCCGAGCAGGCCGACGACCGCGGCGATCGGGATGTACATCAGGGTCGCCAGGATCCGGGTGCCGACCACGAAGCGCTGGGGGTCGACGCCCGTGGACTCGTAGGCGTCGATCTCCTGGTTGATCCGCATCGCGCCGATCTCGGCGACGAACCCGCCGCAGACCTTCGCCGTGAAGACGTAGGCGAACATGATCACGGCCGAGACGTGGATGCCGAAGCCGCCGATCGCCCCGAGGTAGTCCGCCGCGCCCAGGGGGAAGAGGAGGAAGTACCCCGTGTTCATGGTGACGATCCCCATGAACACGTACATGATGAACATGAGCGGCGAGGTGCCGTAGACCATGCGGGCGGCGTGCCGGAGGGCCTCCGAGAGGTACTTCACCGAGCCCGGCAGCGCCCGCCAGGTGGCCATCGAGAAGCTGACGAGCTCCCCCATCTCGGCGAGGAAGCCGCCGCTGCCCCACGCCGGGGCCGGGGCCTTGGGCTCGGGCTCGGGAGCCGCCGGGGCGACGCGGCGGGGATCGACGGCGGTCGCCACGTCAGCCCTTGAAGTCGACCTGCGCCGCGGGGAACAGGGAGAGGTCGGCGAGGTTGAAGAACGCGTCCAGCATCCAGACGCCGAAGAAGGTGATGACGATCGTCTGGTTGACCGCGCGGCCGACGCCCTCGGTCCCGCCCTTGCAGGTCAGCCCCTTGTAGCAGGCGATGACCGACACGAAGCCGCCGATGATCACGAAGCGGATCACGGCCCCGTAGACGTCGAGGGAGATCAGGCTGCCCTTCGTCGCGCTGTAGAGCACGCCGGCCGGGAAGCCGAACTCCTGCGGTCCGAGGCCGAAGTTCACGGCCTCGACGGCGAGGATCGCGACCATGCCGAGCATCGGCGCGACGATCAGGCTGGCCATCACCTTCGGCACCACGAGCGCGCGGATCTGGTCCACCCCGAGGACCGAGAGCGCGTCGAGCTCGTCCCGCACCTTGCGCGAGCCGAGGTCGGCCGCCATGGCACTGCCGGCGACCCCGGCGAAGATCATGCCGGTGATCCAGATCGACGCCTCGCGGAGGAAGCCGATGATCACGGCCCCGCCCTCGCGGTCGGAGGCTCCGAGGACGACGGTGATCCCGCCCAGGACGAAGAAGCCGAAGCCGATCATGAAGACGCCGATGGAGACCGCGAGCGGCACGGTGCACCGGCGCAGCATGGAGGACGCCTCCATCACCGCCGGCCGGAACCAGCTGATCGGCGGCTTGACCGCGAGGCGCAGCGAGGTGACCGCCAGGCCCCCCATGCCGGCCGCGTTCTCGAGCTTCTCCCACAGGCCGGTCTTCCCGAGGATGTCCTCGGCGGTGATCTTCTTCGCGGGCGGGGCGGCGACCGCTCGTCCGTCGTCGATCGCGCTCACGCCTGCCCCCTCCCACGGCTTCCCATGCCCCGACACTCGTCGATCCGGCAGCGTGGCGACAACCCCCGTCGGCGGGTCCGGGACCCCCGACCGGGGGTGCTTACGGAACGATCGGTCCGGCCCCCGACCGGCGCGTCAGCGACCCCCCGTCGGGGGCACCTCCCCCAGTCCCAGGAAGGTGATCGCCGCTTCGACGCGGTTGGAGGCCCCGAGCTTGCGCACGATGCGGGCGACGTTGTCCTTCACGGTCTCGGTGGAGAGGAACAGCTTCTCCGCGATCTCGGGATTGGTGCGCCCCTGGGCCAGGAGGACCGCGATCTCCGCTTCGCGCTCGGACAGCAGCCGGCGGGCGCGGTCGCTGGACGCCGACGCGGTCCCCTCCAGCGCCCGGAAGGCCGGCATGTGGCGCCCGTGCACCGGCAGCGTGATCGCCCCCTCGAACGCCTCGGTCGCCAGCGCCTGCGCCGACACCGTCATGAAGCGCAGCTCCCGTGAGAGCTCCGCGATGCGGGCGCGCATCACGACATGCTCCAGGACGACCGCGAGCAGGCGGCCGAACAGCGTCACGACCAGCCGGGAAGCGTCGTCGACGGGTGTCGCCGGGCGGTCGAGCACGAGGAAGCCGACGACGGCCGACTCGGGGGCGATGACGCCGTGGACTGGGTCGTCGAGCTCCAGCGCCTCGCTCAGCACGCTCGGCAGTGGCCCGGACGGCGTG
>JAOPZU010000352.1 GCA_025963955.1 Solirubrobacterales bacterium | reverse complement strand
GGCCTCCAGCGCCGCGACCGCGTCCGGCGCCGCGACGCACGCCCGCCCCCAGGCGACGGCCGCGAGGTTCTGCTCCACCCCCGCGCCGTTGAGGCGGATCGCGGCGTCGATCGCCGCGGCGGTGACGGGCAGCGCGCCGCGCTGCAGCGCCGCCCCGAGCACGATCATGTTCGCCGGTAGGTGATCGCCGAAGAGTCGCTCCGACAGCGCCTGCGCGTCGAGGTAGCTCGCGCTCGCGGTCTGGCCGTCGATCGCGCCGAGCGCGTCCTCCAGCGCGGGGAAGCGCACGCTCGGGTCCACGACCATCCGCCCGGTGGGCACCGCGCTCGTGGAGACCACCGCGACGGTCCGCCCCGGATCGGCCATCTGCAGGTTCTTCGGGTTCGCGGCGCCGAGCAGGTCGAACCCGAGGTAGACGTCCACGCGCCCGGCGGACGCCTTGTTCGCGCCCGTGATCGGCCGCCGCGAGAGGCGGATGTCGCTGATGACGGGCCCGCCCTTCTGCGAGAGCCCGGTCTGGTCCAGCGACCAGGAGTAGCCGTCGGTCAGGTGCATCGCCATCGCCAGGATCTGGCTGACGGTGACCACGCCCGTCCCGCCGATGCCGATCATCCGGACCGTCGTCTGGTCGGCCGGGCTCATCGCCGGTTCGGGGAGGGCGGCGGGCGGAACCGGGACGCCGGTCCGCGCGCCGGCGCCGGCCGCGACGGCCGCCGGCACCACCGTCAGGAACGAGGGGCAGTCCCCCTCCAGGCAGCTGAAGTCGGTGTTGCAGGAGGCCTGGTGGATCTGCGTCTTGCGCCCGAACTCCGTGTCGACGGGCAGCACGCTCAGGCACGAGGACTTCTTCCCGCAGTCCCCGCAGCCCTCGCACACCCGCTCGTTGATGAGCACGCGCTCCTTCGGCGGCGCGGCCCGGCCGCGCTTGCGCAGGCGGCGGCGCTCGGCGGCGCACTGCTGGTCGTGGATCAGGACGCTCACGCCCTCGACCCTCGCAAGCTCCCGCTGGACCTCGAGCATCGCGGTCCGCGGCCGGACGCTCGCGATCGGGTCCAGCGCGACACCGTCGTAGCGGGCGAGCTCCTCCGTGGTGACGACCACCCGCCGCACGCCCTCCAGCGCCAGCCAGCGCGTCAGCTCGGGAACGGTCATCCCGCCCACGATCGACTGGCTGCCGGTCATCGCGACGGACCCGTTCGCGAACAGCTTGTAGGTGACGTTGACGCCGGCGGCGCACGCGGCGCGGATCGCCAGCGAGCCCGAGTGGTGGAACGTGCCGTCGCCGAGGTTCTGCGTGAAGTGCTCGTGGCCCGCGCCGACGAACGGCGCCATCCCGATCCACTGCGCCCCCTCGCCGCCCATCTGCGTGATGCCGGTGATCGTCCCGCGGCCCTCGGGATTCAGCAGGATCATCGTGTGGCAGCCGATGCCCGCGCCGACGAGCGCGTCGTCGTCCGCCACCGTCGAGGAGTTGTGCGGGCAGCCCGAGCAGAAGAACGGCGTGCGCACGACGGGCAGGGGGACGAGCTTCGCGCGCTGCGCCTGCTCGAGCTCGCGCACCCGTGCCGTCACGGAGTCGATGACGATGCCGGCCGCCCGCAGCCGCCGCGCGACGGCGCGCGCGATGAGGTCGGCGTCGAGCTCCCCCTCGGCCGGGAGCAGGAGCCGGCCCTCGTCGTCCTGCTTGCCGAGGACGCGCGGCGCGTCCGTCGTGCCGTAGAGCAGGTCGCGGAACTGCGCCTCGAGGAACGGCAGCTTGTCCTCCGCCACGATGATCTCCTCCAGGCCCGCGGCGAACTCCCGGATGCTCTCCCGCTCCAGCGGCCACGGCATCTGGATCTGCATGACCCGCACGCCCGCGGCCTGCAGCCGGCCCTCGTCGAGGCCGAGATCCTGCAGCGCCTGCACGAGGTCGCGGTAGGTCTTGCCCGCGGCGACGAGGCCGATGCGTGCCGCGCCCCCGCCGCTGACCGTGACGCGGTTCAGGCCGTTCTCCCGCGCGTACATCCGCGCGAGCTCCAGCCGGACGTTGAAGAGCCCGCGCTCGGAGATCAGCGAGTCCGGTGCGAGCATCGTCGCGTTCGGGCGGTGGACGTACGGCCGCCCGCTGACCTCCAGGATCGGCACCACGGGCTGCACGCGGCCGGGCGCGACCTCGGCGGTGCCCGCCGCGTCGGCGACGTTCGTGACGATCTTCAGCGCGCTCCAGAGCCCGCTGGCCCGGGACAGCGCGATCGCGTGGCGGCCGAGGTCCAGGACCTCCTGCACCGTGCCCGGCCACAGCACCGGGACGTGGAGCGAGGCGAGTAGCGGCTCGGCCGCGCTCGGCAGCGTGGAGGACTTGCACGACGGGTCGTCCCCGACCAGGGCGACGGCGCCCCCGTGCGGGGGCACGCCGCAGAGGTTCGCGTGGCGGATGGCGTCCGCGGCGCGGTCGAGGCCCGGGTTCTTCCCGTACCAGAGCCCGACGACCCCGTCGCGCGCGGCGCCCGGCAGCTGCGGCGCCAGCTGCGAGCCCCATACGGCGGTCGCGCCGAGCTCCTCGTTGACCCCCGGCTGCAGGTGGATGTCGTGCTCCGCGCACAGCCGCGCGTTCCGCAGCAGCTCCTTATCGAACGTCCCCAGCGGCGAGCCCTGGTAGCCGGAGACGAAGGTCCCCGTCCGCAGGCCGGCGCGGCGGTCGGCCCGGTGCTGGTCGATCGGCAGCCGCACCAGCGCCTGGATGCCGCTCAGGAAGATGCGCCCCTCCTCCAGCAGGTACTTGTCATCCAGGGAGACCGGCGACGGAAGCAGCATGGTCAACCGACCATACCGTGGGCCGCGACCGCTGTACGGGCGCGTCGGCGGACGTCGGACGCGCCGCTCAGGCGCTGAGCGGGGTGCCGCCGGCGGCCGGCCGCAGGAAGGCGGGCAGCTCGCGGTAGCCGGCGCTCAGGCGCGCCGGATCCAGGTCGCGCTCCCAGGCCCGCTCCAGCTCGGCCATGTGCTCGTCCATCACGAGCTCGATCCGCGCGTGCTCGCCGGACCGGATCGCGTCGACGGTCTGGCGGTGGATGTCGAGGGACCACTCGATGCTCGGCGCCTCGTGCATCGCCATGTCGCGCGCGATGTCCAGCCGCCGCAGGAGCGTCCGCATCAGCCCGACGACCGTGGAGTTGCCCGTCGCCCGGGCCATGGCCAGGTGGAAGCGCTGGTCCAGGGCCAGGAAGCGGTCCTCGTGCGCGATGAGCGACGGGCCGGCGGTCTCGGCGAGCTTCTGCTGCAGCTCGATGGTCCGCTCCATCGCCGCGTAGTCGGCCTCCGTGGCGTGAACGGCGGCGAGCTGCGCGACCCGGGGTTCGAGCATCCGCCGGGCCTCCAGGACCCCGCCGACCTCGTGCAGCCGCAGGCCGCTCGTGCGCTGGATGACCTCCCGCGGGACGAACTCGGAGCGGACGAAGGCGCCGCCGGTCGGGCCGGGTCGGACCTCCACCACGCCGCACTCGGCCAGCACCTTCAGCGCCTCGCGCAGCGTCGGGCGGCTGATCTGCATCTGCGCCGCGAGCGCGCGCTCGGGCGGCAGCTGGTCGCCCACGCCGAGCTCCCCAAGCTGGATCCGCTCGGCGATCTGGTCGATCGCCTCCTCGAAGGTCCGGCGCGTCTGCACGGGGGAGAAGGTGAGCGACACGGAAGGCCTGATCTAAGCACGGAATCCGTCGTAGCGGTACCGCCCGATCGGTCAGGCCGGACGCTCGAGCACCGCCTTGGCGGCGTTGTGCCCGGGGATGCCGCTGACCCCGCCGCCACGGCGTGCGCCCGCCCCGCACAGCAGCACCCGCGGGTGGTCGGTCTCCACCCCCCAGGTCCCGACCTCCGCCTCGGTCTCCGCGAAGGGCCACTGCAGGTCGCGGTGGAAGATGTGCCCGCCGGGCAGGCCGAGGTCCTCCTCCAGGTCCACCGGGCTGCGCGCCTCCACGCACGGCGTGCCGTCCGGCGCCCGCAGCACGCAGTCCATGATCGGCTCGGCGAGGACGCTGTCGAGCGAGGCGAGCGTCCGCGCGAGGGCCCCCGATCTGGCGCCGACGGGGTCCTCGCGGAAGAGCCGCGCGGGCAGGTGCAGCGCGAAGCACGTCAGCGTCTGGGCGCCCGCCGCTCGCAGCTCCGGGCCCAGGACGGTCGGGTCGCTGAGCGAGTGGCAGTAGATCTCGCAGGGGACGACGTCGGGCATCCGTCCCGCCGCGGCCTGCGCGTACGCGGCCTCCAGCTGGGCGGCGGACTCGTTGACGTGGAAGGTCCCCGCGAAGGCGTCCGCCGGATCGATGGACGCGTCGCGCAGGCGCGGCAGCCGGGACAGCAGCAGGTTGACCTTCAGCTGCGCGCCCTCCGGGCCGTCGGCCGGCTCGGGTGCGGGCCGTCCGCGCAGCCGCTCCAGCACGACGGGGGCGAGGTTCGAGAGCAGCACGTCCGCCCGGATGTCGCCGGCGCTGGTCTGGACGTCGACGCGGTCGTCGCCGGCCGTGACGCCGGTCACGCGCACGCCGCCGCGCAGGTCGGCGCCCGCGGCGGCCGCTGCCCGCGCGAGGGCGTCC
>JAOPZU010000348.1 GCA_025963955.1 Solirubrobacterales bacterium | reverse complement strand
GAGCAGCGCGATCGTGAGCAGCAGCGTGCGCGTCAGCTCGTCGTTCCCGGTCCGGCGGGAGCGCCACCAGGCGTAGACGGTCCCCAGACCGAGCACCGTGACGACGTAGCCGTGGACGTGGATCACGCGGCGCAGCGTCTCGGCGCCCCAGAAGTCGAAGCGGCCGACGAACTCCCCCGTCCCCGAGGCGCCGGCGTGAGGCCCCGCGGCGGTGGACACGGTCCCGAGGGCGATCGCGATCGCACCGAGGATCATCAGGCCGCGGGCGAGCAGCACCAGGGTCCGGTCGGCGCGCTGCTCGTGGACCTCCTCCGCGGCGCGCTCGCTGCGCCACCACAGGTCGAAGGCCCACACGAGCAGCACCATCGAGACGAGGTAGTGGAGCATCACCCAGCCTGGGGCGAGCTTGAAGAGGACCGAGAGCCCGCCGATGATCGCCTGCAGCAGGACGCCGAACGGCAGCGACAGCGCGAGGTAGCGCAGGTCCCTCCGCTCGGGCGTGACGAGGTAGGCACCGAGCGCCGCGAGGACCACGCCCGCGGAGACGAGGAAGGTCAGCACGCGGTTGCCGAACTCGATCAGGCCGTGCGTGTTGAGCGACGGGTGGACCGACGTCTCGGTGCAGTTGGGCCAGGTCGGGCAGCCGAGGCCGGAGCCGGTGAGGCGGACGGCGGCGCCGGTGAAGACGATCAGGACGAGCAGCGCCAGCGCGATCCGGGTGATGAGCGCGTAGCGCTCGGGGGTGATGGGGTACCGGGCGAGCATGCGTCCTGGAAAGGATGCCGCACCACGAGTGGCGCTGCGTGCCCACGTGGCCGCGGGTCAGGCGGCGGACGTCAGGATCTGCCCGCCGCCACGCCGCACGACGACCGTGTGCTCGACGTGGGCCGACAGCGACCCGTCGGCGGTGGCGATCGTCCAGCCGTCGTCGCGCAGCTCGAGCTCGTCCGAGCCGAGGCCGATCATCGGCTCGATGGCCAGGACGAGCCCGTCCTGCAGCTTCCGGCGCAGCCGGGGGACGAAGACGTTCGGAACGGTGGGCTCCTCGTGCATCGAGCGGCCGACGCCGTGGCCGGTGAGCTCCTCGTAGACGCTGACGCCGGCGCGGTCGGCGACGCGCTCGGTGGCACCGCCGATGGTGTTCAGCGCGGCACCGGGGACCGCGGCGCGCACGGCGGCGCGCAGGCACTCGTCCGCCACTCCCAGCAGCCGGACGGCCTCGGCGCGCGGGCGGCCGACGTGCACGGTGATGGCCGCGTCGGCGCAGAAGCCGTCGAGCAGCGGCGTCACGTCGAGCGAGACGAGGTCCCCCTCGCGCAGGACGCGGGCGCCCGGGACGCCGTGCACGACCTCCTCGTTGACGGAGATGCAGATGCAGCCCGGGAAGCCCACCAGGTCGGCGGGGCCTGAACTCGCGCCCGCCCGCGCGAACTCCTTCTGGGCCAGCTCGTCGAGGGCGCCCGTGGTGATGCCGGGCCGCACGGCGGCGCGCAGGACCCGCAGCGTGTGGGCGACGAGCGCGCCGACCCGGCGCATCGCCGCCAGCTCCTCAGGCGTGTCGATCGACATGGATCGACCCTAGCGAGCGTCTGGGCGCAGACCGGCGCGGGAGGTAGGGTCGTGCCGATGCGCACCAGGGGACGAGCGTTGACCGCCGGACTGCTGGCGGCGTCCGCCGTCGCGGGCGGCGGGTGCGGGGACGAGCGCGCACGCCGGACGACGGACGTGGCGGACGCCACACCGTCCGCCGGAACCGCCGCCTCCTCCGGGCGGGTCGCCAAGAAGTCCCCGGATTCCGCGGCCCCGGCGACCGCTCCGGCTCACTGGCTGCCGCCGGAGCCCTGGGTCTACAACCACTGGCTGCCCTACGACGAGGCGCGGCTCTACCGGGTGCTCGGCATCACGCGGCCGGAGCTGTGGGCGCAGCTGCGCGACGACCACCGCACGCTCGCCGGACTGGCGGCGCAGCACGGGTACCCGGACCCGGCGAGGCTCGCCGCGGTGCTCGTGGCGCCGCGGGCCGGGGCACTGGGCCCTGCGGGGACGCGGGAGATGACGCGGCGCGCGGTGCTGAGCATCACCCAGGGCCATCTCGCCCAGCACCTGTTCTTCCACTCGCTGCACCAGTTCGCGATCCCGAGCGCGGCCCCCGACATCTTTGGCGTCACGGACGTGAGCTTCCGCGCGCTGCGCCGGCACGAGCTGAGCCCGCTGGCGATCGGCCGCCTGCAGGGCCGGTCGCCCAGCCGCGTCGAGGGCGAGGCGATCGCGGTCCTGGACGAGCGCGTCCGGGCGGGTGTCGACGGTGGCGACATCAGCCGCGAGCAGGGCGCGCTGCTGCTGCGGCGGCAGCTCACGCAGCTGCCCCGCTGGCTGGACCAGGCGCGCTACAACGGCCCGCCGCCGACGCACCGCGGCAGCCTCGTCGAGAAGCCGGCGGACTACGCGTCCAACCCGGCGATCTCGGGCGACGGCCGCTTCGTCGCCTACGAGGCCTACCGTCAGAAGCTGCCGTTGGCCGTGCAGCTCGGCGAGATCGCCGTGCTGCGGACGGACCTGCGGACGGGGCGCACCCGGCTGGTCAGCGCGATCCCGGGGCGGGGAACGGCCGGGCCGAACCCGACCTCCACCTACAACCCGGCGATCTCGGGCGACGGGCGGCGCGTCACGTACGAGTCCTCCGCCGGCAACCAGAACTTCGCCAAGCGCTACGGGCGCATCGGCACGCTCCTGGGGGACGTGCGGACGGGGCGCACGATCTCCGTCGGCCGGCCGGACCGCACGTCGCCGGACTCGCAGTCCTCCTACAACCCGGACGTGGCGGCGGAGGGGCGGCGCATGATCTACCAGGCCGTCCGCGACGGGCGGACGGTCGTGCGGGCGCGGGACGTGCGGACGGGCCGGGAGAGCACCGTCGTCGCCGGGGCCCGTGCGGGCGGGGCGCGGTACGCGGACCCGTTCGAGGCGACGCTTACCGCCGACGGGGCGCGGGTGGCCTACACGCTCGCGCAGGGGACGGTGACCGATCCCTCAGACGCGCGCTCGTCCGTGCGCGTGCGGGACCTGCGCACAGGGCGCGTGCTCATCGCGAGCCGGGCGGACGGACGGCGCGGACGGCTCGCCGACGGCTTCTCCGCCGACGCGGCCATCTCCCCGGACGGCCGGTACGTCGCCTTCACCTCGACGGCGCCGGACCTCGGCGTCGGCGCGGGGCAGGTCGGGCTCTTCCTCCGGGACCTCGAGCGCGGCCGCACCCGCCGCATCCGGACCGGGGGCGCCCGCCCGCTGGACCCGGTCCTGGCCCGGAGCGCCCGCGTCGTGGCCTTCACCGCCGTGACCGGGTCCACGGCGCGCGTGATGGCCTGGAGCGCGGCGACTGGGACGGCGTCCGTCCTCAGCCGCGGTCCGGGGGGCCGGCCGTCCGACGGGTTCTCCGGCGACCCGTCCATCTCCGCCGACGGGCGGCGGGTGGCGTTCGCCTCGACGGCGACCGACCTGGGCGCGGGGACCGGCGACGGCACGCGCGCGATCTACGTGCGGGACCTGGCGCGGCACCGCACCCGGCGGGTCAGCCATCCAGAGGTCGCCTACGCCGGACGCACGGTGCCGCCGGCGGCACCGGCCCCCGCGCCCGTCCCGGACCCGGTCGAGGTCTCCGCGCGCCCGGCGGTGGCCGACGGCCCGGACACCGTCGCGGTCACCGACAACGCGTTCGTGGACGGCATCCAGCGGCCGACGCTGCACGTGAAGGCGGGGACGCTGATCACGTGGCGCTGGCGTTCGCGCCAGTCCCACTCGGTGCAGCTCCGCGACGGTCCGGCCTCCGCGGCGTTCGCCTCCAAGGTCCGCCAGGACGGCTCCTTCCGTCACCGCTTCCGGGCGCCCGGCACCTACGAGCTCGTGTGCTCCCTGCACGCGCCCGGGATGCGGATGCAGGTCGTCGTAGGGAACCGCTGACCCGGCACGACATCGGTCCACGCTCGTTGCGGCGGGGCAGCCGGTCCGCCAGGGTGCAGGAGTGCGCACGCGCTTCATGTCCGCAGGCCTGTCGGCCTGGGCGGTCCTGCTCGCCGTGGCCGCCCCGTCCGGGGCGGCGACCGATCCCGTGCAGAAGCTCGACTCGGCGCTGCGTGGGCTCCGCACCACGAGCGCGGTGGGCGGGGACGTCGCCGCGCGCGCCCGGGCCGGGCAGCTCGAGGTGACGCCGGGGCAGCGGGTGTCGGTCGACGTGACCCTCGCGGGGCCACCGGACGCCGCGATCGCGCAGCTGCAGGCGGCGGGCATGGAGGTGCGGGAGACGGGCGCCCGGCCGACGGCGATCGCCGAGGGCCGCGTCCCGGTCGACGCGCTGGAGGACCTGGCGGCGCTGGGCGTCGTGCGGACGGTGGCGCCGGTGGTGGCCTTCGGGACGGACACCGTCCACGGCGGCCAGGGCGACACGGCACACCGGGGACCGGCGGCGCGGGCGTTGCCGGGCGCAGGTGGGGGCGCCGGCGTGAAGGTCGGGATCATCTCGGACTCGATGAACCAGGTCGACGGCGGCATCGCCACCTCGCAGGCCAACGGCGACCTGCCGCCGAATCCGCGGGTCACCGTCCTGACCGATGACACCGGCCCCGGCGTGATCGACGAGGGCCGAGCGATGGCCGAGATCCTCTACGACTCCACGCCGAACATCGACCAGCTCGTCTTCGCCTCGGGCACGGCGACCGGCGCGGTCGGCAAGGCGAACGCCATCAGCGCCCTGGTGGGCGCCGGCGTCAAGGTCATCGCCGACGACATCTACTACCTGAGCGAGCCGTTCTTCCAGGACGGCCAGATCGCCCAGGCGGTCGACGCGGCCAAGGCCGCCGGCGTCACGTACTTCGCCTCCGCCGGCAACCGCGCGCGACAGAGCTGGGAGGGCACGTACGCCGACAGCGGCGGCTTCGAGAGCTTCAACGGCGCGGACGGCGACACCACGCAGACCGTGACGAGCGTGCCGAACGGCACGTTCATCCAGTTCGCGCTGCAGTGGAACGAACCCTGGGGCGCCGCGGCGACGAACCTCGACGTCCAGCTCGTCAACGCGGCGACGGGGACGCCCCTGACCGGCGTCAGCGGCGGGACCACGAACAACCTCGTGACGAACGGCAACCCGGCCGAGGCGGCGACCTGGACCAACTCCACGGGTGCCACCGTGACCGTCGGGATCCGCATCAAGCGGACGGCCGGCACCGGGACGCCGTTCATGAAGTACATCGTGCGACGGGGCAGCGGCGGCGCCTTCGCCGTCGCCGAGTATCCGACCGACTCGGACACGATCAACCCGGACGCCGCGTCCGCCCGTGGGGCGATCGCCGTCGCCGCCGTGGATGCCTCTGCCATCGGGCACGACACGCCGGAGAGCTTCAGCTCGCGCGGGCCGAAGACGCGCCTGCGCGGGACGGACGGGGCGCTGCTGACGGCGCCGCGGGTGCTGCTCAAACCGCAACTCGCCGCGGCCGATGGCGTCGCGACCGGTGTCCCTTCGCCGCTCGCGACCTTCTACGGCACGAGCGCCGCCGCCCCCAGCGCTGCGGGCGTCGCCGCGCTGGCGCTCTCGGCCGATCCGGCCCTGTCACCGGACGCCGTCGAGGCGCTCATGAGCGACCCGGCCCGGAACCGCGACTGCATGCTCTCGCCCCTCTCTCCCGATCCGGACTGCGGCGCCGGCTTCGTCTTCGTCTTCGCGGACACGACGGTGCAGCAGGCGCTCGACGTCACGCCGCCGACCGTGACGCCCGCGATCACGGGCATCAAGCAGGCCGCCGGCTTCTACACGAGCGACGTCGCGGTCAGCTGGACGGTGGCCGACGCACAATCCGCGGTCTACGAACCCCCCGGGTGCGCGGCCACGACGGTGAGCAGCGACACCGCCGGCGCCACGGTCACCTGCGCGGCGCAGAGCGGTGGCGGCGTCGCCACCGCGAGCGTCACGGTCAAGCGGGACACGACCCCGCCCACTCCACCGGCCTTCACGGGGATCGCTGCCCGCGAGTACGCGGCGGGCGACCTGCCGCCGTCCGCCGCGGTCGGGTGCACGTCCTCCGACGCCACCTCCGGCCTCGCCTCCTGCACCGTCGCCGGATACGACACGGGCCCCGGCACCCACACCCTGACCGCCACGGCGACGGACGGGGTGGGCCTCACCTCGGCCAGCACCCTCGTCTACGCGGTCAAGGTCCCCGCGGTGCCGCTCGTGGTCCCGCCGCCGGTCGACGTCCAGACGACGGCGGTCATGGCCCCGATCGTGTCCGCCTTCACCGGCCCGGCGGCCGCGCGGTCGGGCCGCCCCGCGACCTTCAGGGTCACCGTGGATCGCCCGGCCACCGTGATCTTCACCGTCACGAAGGCCGTCGCAAGCCGGAGGGTGCGTGATCGATGCGTCGCGGTGAACGCTGCCAACCGCCGCAGAGCGCGATGCCTGCGCACGGTGAAGCTGGGGACGTTCCGCACCCTCGTCGGGGCGGGCACCGCGACGGTCGTCTTCTCCGGACGGCTCGCGGGCCACCCGCTTTCCCGGGGGACCTACCGCATCACGGCAGTGGCGCAGGCGGACGGCCTGACGAGCGCCCCCCGAGCGCGGTCGCTCGTGATACGGCGATAGTCCCGCCTCGCGGTACGGTCACCCGATGACCGATCGTCACGCTCAGGCCGCCGAGCTGCTCCGCCTCCACCAAGCGCCGCAGATCCTCGTCCTCGCGAACGTCTGGGACGTGGCGAGCGCCCGGGCCGTGGCCGCGGTCGAGGGCGTCGCGGCCCTCGCGACCGCCAGCCACGCCATCGCCGCCGCACACGGCTACCCCGACGGCGAGCAGATCCCGCTCGAGCTGCACCTGGCGAGCATCGAGCGCATCACCGCGGGCGTCGGGATCCCGGTCACCGCGGACCTGGAGGCCGGCTACGGAGACCCCGGCGAGACCACGCGCCGGGCGATCGCCGCGGGCGCCGTCGGCATGAACCTCGAGGACGAGCTCATGCCGGTCATGGACGCCATCGAGGCGGTCGAAGCGGTGGTCGCCGCCCGCGAGGCCGAGAACACGGGATTCGTCCTGAACGCGCGGACCGACGCGATCCTCAAGGCGCCTGAGGGCAAGTCCCCGGCGGACGTCCTGGCGGACGCGACCGTGCGCGGGCGCGCCTACCTCGCCGCGGGCGCGGACTGCGTCTTCGTCCCAGGCGCCCGCGACCCGGAGACGATCGCCGCGCTCGCCGACGCCTTCGGCCCGCAGCGGCTGAGCGTGCTCGCCGGGCCGGGCTCGCTCCCGATAGCCGAGCTCGAGCGACTGGGCGTCGCGCGCGCCTCGATCGGCCCCTTCGGCTATCGCGTCGCGTTGACCGCGCTGCAGGACGCGACGGCGGAACTGCTGGCCGGCGGGAGCCTGCCCGAGGGCGTGCGCCCGGTGGTGTGACGCCGCCGGCGCCGCGCTAAGGTCCGCGGCGTGAAGCTCCTCGCAGCCGACCGGTGCGGCGCCGTACTCGCGGTGGCCCTCGGGGGGCTCGCGGTCCTCCTGCCGTCCGTCGCCGACGCCCACGGCCGGATGAGCCTGAGCGCCTCGAACGGCGACCGCGGCCACGTCCGCCTGGTCGTCCGGAACGCGCCCGACACGACGATCGAGATCGTCGAGCGCCTTCGCGGTCGTAGTCTGCCGCTGACGGTCGCGACGGCGAGCGGCGGCGTCGTGGTGCTGCCGCAGGCTGTGGCGTGGCGCTGCGATCGCCAGGTGCGGCACTTCACGGCGCGGGCCCGGACGCCGAACGGCCGGGTCGTGGCGGCCGTGGCGAACATCCGCACGCCCTCCTGCCGCAGGCGCGTCGGCGTCGTGCTCGTCGGCCGGACGCTCCGGCCCCGGACGACCGCCGTCCTCCGGCTGACCGATCGCTGGACGCTGGGCGGTGCGGCCGTGCGCGTCTGCGTCGGGCTCGTCGGGCACCGGCACCAGTGTCGTACCGCCCACCTGCCGGCGGGGGCGACGCCGCTGCGCCTGCCGGTGGCGCTGACCCGGGCGGGCCGCTGGGAGGTGACCGTCGGACTGCCGTTCGGTGGCCGGCAGCGCCGGACCTTCCGTGTCGCGCCCGACGGCGGCCTGAAGGTGCTCATCAGCGGGGACTCGCTGACCTACGGCATCCCGGCACCGCTGCAGACGCTGCTGGGCGAGCAGGCGCGTGCCGTGATCGGCGACCCGCACCCGGGCACCGGCCTGACCAAGACCAACCTCGTCGACTGGCCCGCCCACGCCTTCGCCGTCGGACGGCAGATCCACCCCGACGTGACCGTGATGATCCTCGGAGCCGCCCGGGACGCACGGCCGCTGGCCGGGCGCGACGGCGGCACGGTCACGTGCTGCGACCAGCCGTGGATCGACGCCTACGCGCTCCAGGTGCACCACGTCATGAGCACGCTGCTGCAGCATGGCCACGCCCTCGTCTACTGGACCCTGCTGCCCGCGCCCCGCGAGAGTCCGGAGGACCCGACGCGCGGGCTCGAGTGGGACGCGGTGAACGCGGCGGTCGTCCAGGCGGCACGCACATTCCCCGACGCTGTCGCCGCCCTTTCCGGCGTCCGCGACGGTCTCACGCCCGACAACGTCTTCCACCCGAGCGTCATGCTCGACGGCGAGGAGCACGTCGTGCGGGACGCCGACGGCATCCACCTCGCGCCGTACGGCATGCAGTACGCCGCCCGGGTGATCGAGCAACAGCTGCGCGCGGACGGGCTCGTCCGTTGAGGCGCCGCCTGGCCGTCCTCGTGGCCGGGGCGGCGATCTTCGGGACCGGCGTGGCGCTCGCCGACGGCGGGAAGGCCGTCACGACCCCGAGCGGCTGCGGCTACAGCCCGCGGCACACGAGCGTGCGGCGCGGGCACAGCTACGCGCCGCGCGTCGCGCTGACCTTCGACGACGGACCCTCGGCCGCGGCTCCGGCGCTGCTGAAGGCGCTCGAGGACAAACGCGCTCCGGCGACGTTCTTCGTGCTCGGCGGGCACGTGCGGGGCCACGAGGCCCTGCTGCGGCGGATGCTCGCCGACGGCGACGCGATCGGGAACCACTCCTTCTCCCACGCGAACCTCGCGACCCGCTCGCCGCGCGCCCTCGCGCAGGAGCTCGACCGGACACAGCGCGCCATCGCTCGCGCCACGGGCTTCACGCCCTGCCTCATGCGGCCGCCCTACGGCATCGACGCCCCGGCCGTCCTCGCCGCGCTGGGCCGGCGCCATCTGACGAGCGTCCTGTGGAGCGTCAACTCCGCGGACTACACCCGCCCGGGGGCAGCCGCCATCAAGCGCAACGTGCTCGCGGGAGCCGGCCCCGGCACGATCGTCCTCGCGCACGACGAGGACGGTGCCCGGGGCCGCGCGCTGCTCAGGGCGCTGCCGAGCATCATCGACACCCTGCGGCAGCGGGGGTACGAGCTCGTGACGGTCACCGATCTCCTCGGCCTTGCCCAGACGCCCGCGGCGCCGGTGCGGCCCACCGCCGGGCCGTCGGGCCAGGACGGCTCCCGGCGGTAAGGTCCGCCGCGTGGACCTCCTCGCATCCGTCGACGGCGTGATCACCCCGTCCGCCGCCGCCACGATCCCCGTCACCGACGAGGGCCTGCTGCGCGGCGACGGCGTCTTCGAGGTCGTCCGCCTCTACGCCGGGCAGCCGTACGCGTGGGAGGAGCACCTGCGGCGGATGAGCGGCTCCGCCGGCAACCTCAAGCTGGAGATCGACCTCGGCGCGCTGCAGGCCGACGTCGACGCCCTGCTCGAGCGCGCCCCCGGGTTCGACGGCCAGCTGCGGGTCTTCTTCACGCGTGGCGGTCGGCGCGTCGCGCTGCTCGAGCACGTCAAAGCCCACGCGCCGCAGGTGCGGCTCGCCACCGTCGCCTACGCCCCCACCCGGATCATGGACGGCATCAAGTCGCTCTCCTACGCGCCGAACATGCTCGCCACGCGGCTGGCCGTGGAGGTCGGGGCGGACGAGGCGCTGCTGTGCACGCCGCACGGACGGGTGCTCGAGGCGCCGACCTCGTCCCTCTTCTACGCGCTCGACGACGGCCGGCTCTACACGCCGCCGCTGGAGGACCACATCCTCGCGTCGATCACGCGGGCGGACGTCATCGAGCTGACGGGAGCGCAGGAGCGCGTCACCGTCCGGGACGACCTGCCGCAGCTCGCCGAGGCCTTCCTCGCCTCGACCACCCGGGAGGTGCAGCCCGTGGCCGCCATCGACGGGCGGGCGCTGCCGGCGAGCCCCGGTCCGTTGACCGAGGCCGCGGCGACGGCCTTCGCGGCGCACGTCGCGTCGACGCTGAACTCCGCGTGAAGCTCGTCACCGTCATTGGGAACCGCCCGCAGTTCGTCAAGGCGGCGGCGGTCTCCCGGATCCTGCGCGAGCAGCACGAGGAGCTGCTCGTCAACACGGGGCAGCACTACGACGACGAGCTCTCGACGATCTTCGTGACCGAGCTCGGCATCCCGGCGCCCGAGCGGCAGCTGAGCCTGGGCTCCGGCTCCAACACCGCGCAGACCGCCCGCATGCTGACGGCCATCGAGCCGATCCTCACCCAGGCGCGGCCGGACGCCGTCCTGGTCTACGGCGACACGAACTCCACGCTTGCGGGTGCGCTCGCGGCGGCGCAGGCAGGGATCCCGATCGCGCACGTCGAGGCCGGGATGCGGTCCTTCGACCGCCGCATGCCCGAGGAGCTCAACCGCGTCCTGACCGACCACATGTCGCAGCTGCTGTTGTGCTCGTCGGGGACCGCGATGGACAACCTGCAACGCGAGCACGCCGTCGGCGAGCGTGTGCTGGTGGGGGACGTCATGGTCGACGTGGCGCTGATGTTCCAGCCGCGCGCGGCCGCCGACGACGCGCCGCTGCGGGCCGCCGGGGTGGAGCCCGGGCGGTACGTCCTGGTGACCGCGCACCGCGCGGGCAACGTCGACGACCCGGTCCGCCTGCGCGCGCTCGTGGACCTGCTCCTGGCGCTGCCGCTGCCCGTCGTGCTGCCGCTGCATCCGCGGACGGGCGCCCGCCTGGACGCCGCCGGGCTGCTCGACACGCTGCAGGCCGCGCCGCACGTCCGGCTGACGCCGCCGCTCGGATACCTCGCCTTCACCGCGCTGCTGACCCGGGCGCGGGCGATGCTCACCGACAGCGGCGGCGTGCAGAAGGAGGCCTACCTCGCGGGCGTGCCGTGCGTGACGCTGCGCGACACGACGGAGTGGGTGGAGACGGTCCATAGCGGCTGGAACGTCCTGGTCGACCTGGACCGGGACGCGGCCCTGGCCGCCCTGGACCGGACGATGCCGGACGCGCGACCCGAGCTCTACGGGGACGGGCACGCGGCGGAGCGCGTCGTCGCCGCGCTGGACGTACTCGCGGGAGCGTAGGCGCGGGCCGTGGCGCCGGCCGTCCGCTCCTACGGGCGGCCGATGCGCCGGACGGGGACCCCGGCGGCGGCGAACGCGGTGGCGTCGAGCACGCCGCGCCCGTCCACCACGACCCGGGCGCCGGGCGTGTCCTGCGGGCCGAGCGCCGCGTACTGCACGTGGTCGGCCTGGAGGATCGCGGCGTCCACCGGCGATCCCGGGGTCCACGGCTCGAAGCCGAGGGCCGAGAGCTCGGCCGCGTCGTACAGCGGGTCGGCGGCCACGGGCACCAGTCCCCGGGCCAGGAGCTCGTCGCGGACGCCGAAGGCGCCGGAGAACGCGGTCTCCTTCACGCCGCCGCGGTAGGCGACGCCGAGGATGAGGACGCGGTCGCCCGTGGTCACCTCGTCGCCCAGCAGCGAGACCGCGTAGGCGGGCATCGCCTCGTTGACGGCGCGGGAGACGGCGGGCAGCTGCGCTTGCGGGTCGCCCGCCAGGTAGAAGCGCGGGTAGACCGGGATGCAGTGCCCGCCGACCGCGACGCCGGGCCGGTGCACGTGGCTGAAGGGCTGCGAGTTCGCCGCGTCGATCACCCGCTGCACGTCGAGGCCGAGCGCGTCGGCGTGGCGCGCGAACTCGTTGGCCAGCGCGATGTTCACGTCGCGGTAGGTCGTCTCGACGAGCTTGGTCAGCTCGGCCGCCTCCGCGCCGCCCATCCGCCGGACCTCGACGCCGGGCAGGAACTGCTCGTACAGGTGCGCGCCGCGCTCCTCGCCGGCCGCGTCGAGGCCGCCGACGAGCTTCGGGTAGGTCGCGAGGTCCTGGAAGATCCGGCCGCTGAAGACGCGCTCCGGGCTGAAGACGAGGTGGAAGCCGGAGCCTGGGACGAGGCCGCCGCTGCCTCCCGCCAGACCCGCGGCGATCCGGCCGCGCGTCGTGCCCACCGGAAGCGTCGTCTCGATCGAGACGGTGATGAGCTCCTCGGGTGGGTGGGTTCGTCGCCGCGCGTCGTGGCCGAGCGCCAGGCCCCGCGCGATGTCCGCCACCACCGCGTCGATGATCGAGAAATCCGGCTGCGCGGCCGCGTCGACGATCAGCGGCGGCACCGCGATCACGAGATCCGGCCCGGTGGCGACCGCCGCCGCGGTGTCCGTCGTGGCCCGGAGCAGGCCGCGGCCCACGACGTCCGCGAGGACCTCCGCGAGGTCCGCCTCGCCAGGGAACGGCTCCCGTCCGGCGTTCACGAGGTCCACCACGCGCGCGTCGACGTCGCAGCCGATGACCGTGTGGCCGGTCCGGGCGAGCTGCGCGGCGATCGGCAGGCCGATCTTCCCGAGGGCGACGACGACCGCGCGCATGGCCCTAGACCAGGGCGGCGAGGGTCTGGGTGGTGCCCGTGGCCGCGCTGCGCAGGACGGCTTCGGCGCAGCGGACCGTCTCCAGGCCCTCCTGCAGCGTGACCGCCACACCGGCCCCCTCGATCCCCTGGAGCAGGTCGCAGAACGCCTCGTGCTCCACCAGGAGCGGCTCACGGCGGGAGAGGGCGAAGCGGGTCATGTCCCCCTCGCTGACGCCCCGCGCCTGCTGCGCGGCGTCCCACTCGATCGCGGTGGCCGCGTTCGCGTAGAAGGTGAGGTCGGCGTTCAGCGTGTCCGCGACGAACATGCCGCCCTCGCCGAGCACGCGCGTGCGGCGGACCTTCGTTGGTGACAGCCAGTCGACGACGCAGTTGAAGGCGACGTCGTTGCCGAGCCGTCCGGTGGCCAGGACGAGGTCCTCGTGCTCGCGGCCCATCCGGTGCTGGGTCTGCGCGGCGACCTGGGCGACGGGCGCACCGCCGAGCCAGCGGACGAGGTCGAGGTCGTGCGTGGCGAGATCCTTGACCACGCCGACGTCGCGGATGCGGTCCGGGAACGGGCCGATGCGCTCCGTCGCGATGAGGAACGGCCGTCCGATCTCGCCGGCGTTCAGGCGCCGGCGCAGCTCGAGCAGCGCTGGGTTGCAGCGCTCGACGTGGCCGACCGCGCCGTGCAGGCCGGCGCCCTCGACGGCCTCGATGAGGGCGAGCGCGTCCGCCTCGGTCGCCGCCAGCGGCTTCTCGACCAGGACGTGGACCCCGGCCGCGGCGAGCTCGCGCACGGCGCTCAGGTGCTCCTCCGTCGGGACGGCGACGATCGCGAAGTCGACGGGGCCCGCGGCCAGGAGCGCGGCGATGCTCGGGTGCAGCCGGGACGGGTCGCGCAGGACGCCGTGGCGGTCCCCGACGGGGTCGACGGCGCCGGCGAAGCGGACCCGCGGGGTGCTCTGGAGCAGCCGCGCGTGGTGGCGGCCGATCATCCCGAGCCCGAGCACCGCGCCGTGCAGCGCGGGGGGTGTGTCCTGGCTCGCCACGAGGCCAATACTCTACGCGGGATGCAGCCAGATGCGCCTGGACTCGTC
>JAOPZU010000188.1 GCA_025963955.1 Solirubrobacterales bacterium | reverse complement strand
TTCTCCGACACCAGCGCCTTGATCGGTGCGGTGTAGAAGGTGACGCGGCCCTCGGCGAGCGCCGCGAAGTGCGCGGCGAGGGCGACGAGCGACTTGCCGGACCCGGTCGGCGTCGCGAGGACGACGTTGTTCCCGCTGAAGAGCTCGATCGCCGCTTCCTCCTGGTGCGGGTAGAGCTCGAGGCCCTGCTCCTGCGTCCAGGTCGTGAACGCGTCGAAGAGCGAGTCGGCGTCCGGCTCGCGGGGCAGGGCGCGGACGAGGGTCATCCGGACGGGCTCACGGCGGGGTCAGGCACGGGTGCAGCTTCGCACGCGCCCGCGGCTCGCCGCGGGTGCCGGCGTCCTCAGGATCGCCTCGGGGTCAGCGGCCGATGGCGACGCGGGCCGGCCAGCCGGACACGGTGACCGTCGTCCACACCCCGCGGATGAGCACCCGGGGGGACATGCCGAGCCAGCCGAGCCACGCGAGCCGGACCTCCTGCACGACGGACGGCCGGCCGGTGCCGTCCTCCACGACGTCGCCCGCGCGCAGCTTCTTCGCGACGATCGGGACGAGGACGAGTGCACGGGACATGTAGGGAGAGTACGGCGTCTTGCTCAAGGCCGGATCAACTCGCCTCACGACCGTCAACGCTGGCACACTCGCCCGCGCATGTCCGAATCCGCCCAGCCCGCCGTCCCGGGTCGCGCCGCCCGCACCACCACGCCGTCGGGGACGTCACGGTCGCGTGCCATGACCGCCGACGTCCAGCGCGCGTGGGGCATCCTCGACCAGCTGAACGCGCTGCCGTCCGGGGACTTCGAGGCCATGCGCCGGCTGCTCGGCGAATTGACCGGCCAGGACCTGCATCCGTCCGTGCGCGTCCTGCCGCCGTTCCGCACGGACGGCGGCCGCGGCCTGCGCTTCGGCCGGAACGTCTTCGTCAACCACGGGTGCACCGCCATGGACCTCGGCGGCATCGACATCGGCGACGACGTGATGATCGGGCCGAACGTGCACCTCATCAGCTCTGGTCATCCGCTGGATCCGGCGACCCGCCGCTCCGCGATCACGACGGCGCCGGTGCGCATCGGGCGCGGCGTGTGGATCGGGGCCGGCGCGATGATCCTGCAGGGCGTTACGGTCGGCGAGGACGCGGTCGTCGCCGCGGGCGCCGTGGTGACGCGGGACGTGCCTCCGCGGACGCTGGTGGCGGGCGTGCCGGCCCAGGTGGTGCGGGAGGTGGGCGACTGAGTCCGCTGTCGCCGCCCGAACAAGCAATAAAATCGTCATTGTCTGAACTCGCCTTATAGGTCGGTGTCCGCTACTGTCGCGGCCCGATGAACCGACTCATCGTCTCCGCGGTCCTGCCCGCGTCGCTCGCTGTCGTCCTGCTGGGGACGCCGGCGATGGCAGAGGCCGGCGAGGTCCGCGTCGACGCTTCGGGCAGCGCGAGGACCGTCCTGTACTCGCAACCCGAAGGGGTGAACGACGTCCACGTCGCCTTTACGTCTGGCAACGTGGTGTTCTCGGGTGGCGCCACGCCGCTCACCGTCGGTGCGGGCTGCTCGTCGCAGCCGCTGGGCAAGACGTCGTGTCCGCTCCCGCCGTATGACGCGAACGGGCAGGGTGGCCGGGTCGTGGTGACCCTTGGGCCGCAGGACGACGTGGTGCGCACGGTCGGTGTCGTTCCCGCCACGTTGGTCGTGAACGCCGGCGCCGGCAATGACCGTGTTCAGCTCTCCGGATGCCGCGGCGGTACGGAGCTCCACGGAGGTCCAGGGGCCGACGAACTCACAGAGACGCTGTGTCGCGGCATGATTCTGCTCGATGGCGGCACCGGCGACGACACGCTCTCCGGGGCTCCGTTTGACGAGCCCACCGAGAAGATGTTCCAAGGGAACGACCGCTTCGTCGGGGGCGCCGGTGATGACGTGCTGAAGGAGCGCCTGCTCAGCTCACGGCCTGCCGACATGGATGGAGGCTCCGGCGACGACGTGATCCTCGGCGGCGCGGCGAACGACCTGCTCCGAGGCGGCGCGGGCAACGACACGCTTCGTGGCGGGAAGGGCAACGACCGCATCTTCGGGGGGCCGGGCGCCGACCGCCTCGACGGCGGCCCCGGCCGGGACCGTCTCGCGGGCGGTGGCGGCGAGGACCGGTACACCGGTGGGCCGGGCACCGACGTCTGCGTTGCGGACGCGGCGAAGGATCGGCGCACCGGGTGCGAATGATCTGGCGCGCGGGAGTGCGGCCTCTCCTCAGGGGGAAGCGACTGCGGTCGCTGTCGGTCGCGGTGTTCGGCGTGCTGCTCGTGTCGTGCGCGACCGCCTCTGCGTCGCAGCAGACCCAGTCGTTCCGGTACGGCCCGATCGCCATGAATGGGTACGAGACGAGGGAACCGGCAGAGGGCGTGTCGGTGCCGTCGCCGCCACTCGACGGGTACCTGACGGCGATGCACGCGATCGTCGTGGATGGCGCAGGGCGCCCGGTCCCGCAGACGCAGGTGATGCTCCACCATGCGGTCTTCGTCAATGACGGTCGTTTCCCGGGGGATCGCACGAGCGACTACTGCGGGGTACGCCCGCGGGAGCCGTTCTACGGCACCGCCGAGGAGGACTCGGCTCTCCGCCTCCCGGCCGGCTACGGATACCCGATCCACAACCGTGACCGCTGGCGGCTTCGGTACATGCTGATGAACCACAAGGCGCCCCATCGTCAGGTGTACATCCGCTACACCGTCACCACCGAGTCGGCCGCGATGGTGCCGGTCACCCCGTACTGGATCAGCGTCGCGTGCCAGGTTCAGCGCATCTACAACGTCCCCGGGGGCGGTGCGGCGGGATCGAACGACGTACGGTCGGCGGTCTGGCACGTCCCTGCCTCCGGTCGCATCGTTGCCCTCGCCGGCCACCTCCACGGAGGGGGCCGGCAGATCGCGCTGAGGCAGATCGGGTGCGCCGACCGCACCCTGGCGACGTCTTCTGCTCGCTACGGCAGCTCAGCTGACCCGATCTACTCGATGTCTCCGATGCTGCACGAGCCCTCCCCGCGGAGCGTGAGCGTCCCCGTGTCAGAGACCGGTTGGGCGGTCCACGAGGGCGAGGCGATCCGGGTCGACTCCGTCTACGACAACTCGCGGCCGCACGTGAAGGTCATGGGGATCGCGCACGTCTACGTCGCGCGGACCAAAGATCCCGGACCCGCGGCCTGCCCCCCGCTGCCGACGGACGTCGTCGACGGTCGCCTGCCGTTTCTCGGCGCACCGGGGCGGCCCGATCCCCCGATGGTGAATCAAGATCTCTCCCGTCGCGACGCGGACGGTGTCGGTCACGCGATCCCCGGACTCGGCGGCCCGCCGCTCTGGTCCCAGAGCAACCTGGCGACCGTCAACGTGCGGCGGTTCGCGTTCGCCCCTCAACAGCTCTCGATCAAGGTCGGGACGACGGTTCGCTGGCGCTTTCAGGACCGACAGCGCCACGACGTCTCCTGGGTCCGCGGCCCCAGAGGTTTCGCGTCCCGCTACCTGAAGCGCGGCGAGGCGTACAGCGAGACCTTCACGGCCGCGGGCACGTACTCGTACTTCTGCTCCCTGCACCCGGTCGACATGCCGGCGACCATCGTGGTTCGTCCATGACGGTCGCTCGCGACGGGCGATCCTGAGGTTCTCAGCGTCCGGGAGCGAGTACATCTGCATGGATGCGCACTAGTGCTACCGTCGGGACATGCCGCATGCCTCGGAGCACACCTCGGTCGGCGCGCCACTCGGCGATGAAGAAAGCGAGCGGATCGCCGAGGCGATGTCCGCGTTCACCGCGCCGAGCCGGGTACGACTGCTCTACGTGTTGGTCGGCGGGGAACGGACCGTCGATGAGCTTGCGGCCGCAGCACGCGTGTCGGGTCCGGTCGCCTCCCAGCAGCTGCGGGTCCTGCGGCAGATCGGGGCGGTGTCGGTGCGGCGGGAAGGCCGCAACGCGTTCTACCGCCTGCGCGATCACCACATGGCCGACCTGCTGGCCGCCGTTCGCAATCACAGCGAGCACGACGCCTTCCCGTCCGGCCCGCTGGCACCTGTCGCGGCAGCCACGGAGGAGGCCCGTTGAGCCACCTCAAGGTCGGTGCCCAGCGCGAGCACGAGCACGAGCACGCCGATCACGACGAGCACGGTCACGACGCGAGCACGCACGTCCCTGGGCACGGCGGTTTTCCTGAAGCTCAGCCTCACGGCCACGAGCACGGGGGGCAGGGGGTTCACGGCCATAGTCACGGACTCGTGGACCGCTCCATCACGCAGTCGCGGGATGGACTGCGGACCGTCGCGATCAGCCTTGGCGTGCTGCTGCTCACCGCGTTGGCGCAGGTCGCGATCTTCGCGGTCACCGGCAGCCTCGCGCTGCTGGCTGACGTCATCCACAACGTCGGCGATGCCCTTACCGCGATTCCGCTGAGCATCGCGTTCCTGCTGCGCTCACGGCTGGCCGAGAAGCGCGCGGGCTACTTCGTGGTCGGCGCGATCTTCATCAGCGCGATGGTCGCCGCCGGCGAGGCCACGAACCGCCTCGTCAACCCGCAGGACATCAGCCACCTGGGCGCCCTCGCTGCCGCGGGCGCCATCGGCTTTCTCGGCAACGAGCTGGCCGCGCAGGTGCGCACGCGCGCCGGCCGGCGGCTGGGGAGCGCCGCGCTGATCGCCGACGGCCAGCACGCCCGCGCCGACGGGTATGTGAGCCTCTCGGTCATCGCCAGCGCGGCTGTCGTGGCGCTCGGCCTACCGATCGTCGACCCGCTCATCGGTTTGGCGATGACCGCCGTCATCCTGCGCATCACCTGGCGCTCCTGGAGCACCGTTCGCGCCGCCGACATCGGGTAGCCGGCCGCCCGGCCGGGGCCCGCGCAGTCCATCGGCGCCTGACCCGACCGGTCACGCGCTGCCGCTCCGGTGATCAGGTCCCGTCAGCGCAGGCGAGGCGGGCGTTCCTACCCCGCGAGGGTCTCGGCGATCACCGGCGGTGCGCTGGACAAAAGCTCGACGCGCGCGAGAAGCGGCCCGAGTGCATCGCTGAGTTGAGGGAGGAACTCCGGGTGGCCGGCGGCGAGCTGGAAGGCGCGTTCCGCGGTGGCGGCTGCCTGGGTGTGCGCGGCGAGCTCGGCGGCGGGGTCGCTGAGGTAGCCGAATCCGCGGGCGGCGACAGTCATGCGGGCCCACTCGATGCTGCCGCCGATGATGATGTCGGGCCGGTGGGAGGCCTGGCCAGGGTGCTGCCGGAAGAAGGAGAGCTCGTTGGGGGTGTAGAAGGCGTGTCGGCCGGCGAGGAGCTTGAGCCATAGGACGATGTCCCCGTTGCCGCGGTACTCGTGTCCGTCAAGGGTCCAGAGCTCCTCAGGAGGGACGAGCCCGGCGCGGTAGAGGACGGTGGTGACCTCGCCCACGAGGTTGGCGTTGCTGCGCAGCATCGCGTCGCCGAGCTCGATGCCGTCCGCGTGCACGTCGCCGTCGGTGAGCGCAGCGGTCCAAGGTTGGTCGGGAAGGCGCTGTCCGGATGCGTCGATGAGTCCGCGTTTCGAGGTGGCCAGGGCGGCGGTCTCGTCGGCGCGCAGCCCGGCGAGCAGCGTCTGGACGCAGCGGGGAGCCAGGAGGTCGTCCTGGAGCAGCGGCTTGATGAAGCCGCCCCGGGCGGCCTGGTGCAGGCGGATCTGGTTGCGTGGCGCACCGAGGTTGCGCTCCAGAGCGGGAAGGACGCGGATCCGAGGGTCCCGGGCGGCGTAGGCCTCGGCCAGTTCCCGGGAGGTGTCGGTCGAGCAGTCGTCGCCGACGAGGATCTCGAGGTCGTGGTGGGTCTGTCGTAGCGCGCTTTCGAGGGCGGCGGCGAGGAAGGTGTCGCCGTTGTACACCGGGATGAGGACGGAGACGAGCGTCACGAGCGCACAGCGCGCACGCCGATGTTCGCCAGTAGGTCGGGATCCAGCTCTTCGCTGATGTCGACCAGGGCACCGTGGAGGTCCATCGGCCAGTCGTTCATCATGCCGTTGGCGACGGTCTTCAGCTGGTAGCCGAATTGCTCCTGGACGGTGAACCCCGCCGCGTGCAGGTCGCCGGTGAGGCGCTCGAAGTCGTAGACGCGCTGGTGTCCGACCAGGTGGTCCCTGGCGCTGAGGCTGTCAAGTTCGGGCTGAAGTCCCATCCGGACGGCCAGGCGTCGGTGCAGGGAGCGGGCGTTCGGGACCATCACGACGATCGCGCCCCCGGGGGTCAGCCAGCCGTGCACCAGGCGAAAGAGCGCGACCGGGTCGTCCACGTGCTCGGCGATGTGCAGCGCCAGCACCGCGTCGAACGCGGCGGCCGGGCTGAACTGCTCGAACAGCGCCTCGTGGACGGTGAGCTCCGGGTGCGCGGCGCGCGCGGCCGCGCAGAGACTCGGCGCGCCTTCGATGACCTCGATCGGGACCTGCCGGGACAGCAGCTCGGCGGTCATCAGACCGGTGCCGTATCCCATCTCGAGCACGCGCTCGGCGCCGTGCAGCGCCGCGATGGTGCGGTCCACCGACCGCCGCTGCCCGAGCTCCTCGATCGGGACATCCTCGATCCGGGGGTTCAGGTAGTAGGACTCGGCGTAGGCGTCGAGCGCCGCGGCCGTCAGGACGGTCATGGGTGAAGCTCCTTGGCGAGGGTGAGGCGTGGTTCGGTGCGGGCGAGGATGCTCTGCTTGAACTGGTGCAGGCCCCCGTTCGGCGGCAGCCCACCGCCGGGCCCGGGGCCCGAGTCGTTGGAGATCCCAAGGTCGACGATCCTCACGCCGCTGGCGAGCGCGTGGTCGACCACGCGCAAGGCCAGGTGATTCATCGGTGAGGCACGCAACCCGTGGTCGGGACGTTCACCCCAGGCCACCACCAGATCGCACTCTGAGCGCACGCGGTAGATCAACGCTGCAGCGATTGTCGACCCCGCCCGAGTCCGCAGCTCGAACATCCTCACGGCCGGGGCCAGGGCGATGCGCGCGCGCTGGAGGTACTCCAGCGACAGCGACAGGCGGCGTCCCTTCGCTGCGCGGTTGGCGGCCAGCACCTGGTAGCACCGCTCCCACGCAGCGTGGTCGGTCGCCTCGCTCCAGCCCAGCTCGTCGGCCCCAAAGCGTCCGAGCGCACGGCGAGCGGGCGACTTCAACGCCGCCCGGTAGGCAGCCACGTCGCCGATTCCGGTGAGGTCGAGGTGCTGGTTCAGCTCGCAGCGCTCGATCCGGAAGCCACGGTTGAGCAGGGTGAACAGGATCAAGCCCTCGCTCTCACCGAGCGCCGCCGGCGGCAACCGCAGAGTCACCGATCGAGCACCCGCCACGCGCACCTGCTCCAGGACCTCGTCGACCAGGCGGGCGACGTTCGCGGGCGTCTCACGACTGCGCACCAGATCCAGCCCCCCGTACGGCGCGCTGTAGCCGTTGACGAACTGCCCACCGCACAGCACCCCGGACAGCGACCCGATCACCCGGCCGTTCCCGCCTGCGACCTCGAAGCACTCGATGCGCTCCGTCGGCGCGACGTTCAGGGCGTGGAAGCGCCGATCGTTGAACAACGTCCGCGTCGCGGCGCTCGCGGCCGTCGGCTCCGCGTGGACCGCCCCGTGGACCACACCAGCCGCCGCAACGGACGATCCAGCACCAGACAGAAGAGCAGCAGCCACACCCCGGTCGTCGGAAGGCTCATGCCGCGATCAAATGAGAAGCCGCTCACCGAGCGCCAGCACTGGCCGTGACGTCCCCGACTGCTCAGGACGCTCGACGAGGCCGGCTGCCCGCCACGCTACGTCAACCAGCGTAAGCCGCGACGATGGGCTCCAGGTCTGCCGGTGAGGCGCCGTGGAGGATCACCGCGTCAGCGCCGAGCTCGAGTTGTCCGCGGACGGCGGCGGCGCACTGCTCGGGAGTTCCGCGTGCGGCTGGGGCGAGCCACTCGTCGGGAAGCAGGTCGGCGATGTGTTCGAGCTGCTCGACGGTGGCCGCGCCGTCGAGCATCGTGCGGCCGAAGCCGGCGACCACGGGGTCGGCCCGGAAGCGTTTGAGCACCGCCGGATCCCAGTGGTTGGTGGCGACGAGCAGGTCCCCGTAGACCTGCAGGTAGGTGCCGAGGCGGCCCACGGTCTTGCGGAGCCGGACGTCCTCGGGCAGGTGGTCGCCGATCGTCGCGAAGCACGACCAGACCTTCACGTCGGCCGGGTCCCGGCCCGCCTGCTCGGCGGCGTCCCTGACGGTCTTCGTGCACCGCTGCAGCGTCTCGTCGGTGAAGAACGTGTGGAGGATCACCTCGTCGAAGGCCCGGCCCGCCAGGGCGAGGGAGTTCGGGGCGAAGGCGACAAGGGCAAGGGGTATGTCGAGGTCGAAGTCGTCCGACAGCTTCAGCACGGGGTACGTCCCGGCGGCTCCGTCGTGACCGACGATGGTCTCCCCGTGCCAGAGCCGCCGCATCAGGCCGGCGAAGTCCTCCATCTGCGCGGTCGTGATGCCCGGCATCCCGAAGGCGTCGAAGAGCGGCTTGATGCCGCGGCCGATCCCGAGCATGAAGCGCCCGCCGGTCAGCGAGTGCATCGTCGAGGCCCACGATGCGGTGATGACCGGGTGGCGGGTGCTGTGGTTCGTCGCGGCGGTCGCGATCCGGATCCGCTCGCTGACCGCGCCGGCGGCCCCGGTGAGGGTGGCGGCCTCCTTGACGTTCCAGCGCTCGGAGATGAACGCGGTCCCCAGCCCGAGCGCTTCTCCGGCGCGGACCTCATCGATGATCGCGCGGGCGGAGTCGGGCGCTCCGGCGAGGGCGTAGAAGCCGAGCTCCGGATG
>JAOPZU010000135.1 GCA_025963955.1 Solirubrobacterales bacterium | reverse complement strand
GACCGCCAAGACCGAGGTCGGGCGCCTCGGCCTCGCGCTCAACGCGATGCTCGCGCGCCTGGAGCACGCCTTCGCGCGGCAGCGCGCGAGCGAGGAACGCCTGCGCGCGTTCCTCGCTGACGCCTCGCACGAGCTGCGCACGCCGCTGTCCTAGATCCGCGGGTACGCGGAGCTCTTCCGTATCGGCGCCGCGCGGGACCCGGCCGACATCGAGAAGGCGATGACCCGCATCGAGCAGGAGGCGGCGCGGATGGGCGTCCTCGTGGAGGACCTGCTGACCCTCGCGCGCCTGGACGAGCTGCCGGACATCGAGCCCGTCCCCGTGGACCTCGCGGTCCTGGCACGCGACGCGGTCGACGACGCGCGGGCCACCGCCCCGGACCGCACGATCGACGTCGACGCGCCGACCGGGAGCGTCGTCGCGGGGGACCCGCACCAGCTGCGCCAGATCTTCAGCAACCTGCTGCGCAACGCCCTGGTCCACACCCCGGCGGGCTCCGCGATCGACGTGCGCGTGGCCGACACGGGGGCGGGCGAGGTCCTGCTCACCGTGCGCGACCACGGGCGCGGGCTGCCGGACGGCGAGGCCGACGCGATCTTCGAGCGCTTCTGGCGCGCGGAGGGTGGGCGCGAGCGCGGGGCCGGCGGCGCCGGCCTCGGCCTGGCGATCGTCGCGGGCATCGTCGGCGCGCACGGCGGCCAGGTCGCCGCTGCGAACCATCCGGACGGGGGCGCGGTCTTCACCGTCCGGCTGCCGCGCCAAGCGCGGCCCGTCCCCGCCGTGCCCGCGACGACCGCGCCCTCGGCGACGTCCTAGAGCCCGGGAGCCGAGAAGCCGCCGTCCGGGTCGCGCAGGGCGGCCGCCGCGTCCGCGTACATGACCTGCTTGATGCGCCCGAGCGTGTCGCCGTTCTTGCCGGCCTGCGCCGCGGCGAGCGCGATCGCCGCCGGCACGACCTCCTCCAGCGGCACCGCCGCGTCGACGATGTCCGCCGCCAGGGCCGACGGCGCGTCGTAGCGCCGCCCGGTCGTCATGGCCTCGTGCGCGGTCCGCTTGGACCAGCGCGCCTGCAGCAGGGCGGACATGCCCGGGGTGAACGGGATGTTGATGTCGACCTCCGGGACGCAGAAGAAGCCGCGGTCCGTGCGCATCACCCGCGCGTCGTGCGCGACCGCCAGCATCGCGCCGGCCGCGAAGCAGTGCCCCTGGATCGCCGCCACCGTCGGCACCCCGAGCGTCAGCACCCGCGCCAGCAGCCGCTGGACCTCCACGATGAAGCCGGGCAGCGCCGCGGTGTTCGCGCTCATCCACTCCAGGTCCAGGCCGTTGGACCAGATCTTGCCGCTGGCGGTGGTGACGAGCGCACGGGGGGCCGGGGCCGCCTCGACCTCGTCGAGCAGCGCGTCCAGCGCCCGCACCCAGTCCGGGTTGAAGCGGTTCTCGTCGTCCCCGAGATGAAGGAGGAAGACGTCGTCCTGGCGCGTGAGAGTCGGCATGCGGGAGAGTGTACGTCCGCGTTCTTTGGGGCACGCGGCGGACTTAGGGAACGTTGAGCCGCTGCACAGGTTCCGCACACCCCCGGGCGCGAGGATCCGTTCCATGACCACCCTGACCCCCGCTCCCGTTCGTCGCGCCATCGCCGACGACCGCCTGCTCGACACCGCCCGCACGCACCGGCAGCTGACCGATACCGCCCTCCGGGCCACGGACGGCGAGCGCGTCACCGAGCTGCACGAGGACCCCGTCGACCGCGAGCTGTGGCATGCCGTCGTCGGGCACGCCGACGGCCGCAGCGCCGCCGTCCGCCTCGACCGCCGCCTCGGGACCGTCGTCGTCCACGAGCTCCGCACGAAGGCGACGCGCGCCGCGTAGCGACCGCCCGCGGCGCGCGCGATCGGCGCGCGCCGCCCTCAGCTCGGCGCGACCGGTGCCGCCTCCGCGAGCCAGTCGCGCACCTGGGCGTAGACGCGCGGGTGGTTCAGCAGGGCGAAGTGCGAGAGGCCGCCGAGGTGCACGGTGTCCTCCGCGGTGAACGCGATCCGCCGCTTGCGGCCCGCTCCCGTCGCGCTCGAGTGGTAGACGAGCAGGTCCCCGAGCAGGCGCCCGACCGGAGCGTCGTGGCGCTGCGAGAGCGTCGCGTAGACCGTGCAGTGCCGCACGTCCTCCAGCAGCGGGACGTCGCCGCACGGGTCCTCGAAGTGGTCCGGTTCGTGGCCGTCCCAGTCCGCCTCGGTGATCGCCCCGAAGCGTAGGTCGCGGATGCCGACGCTGCGCACGTCGAGGACCTGCGCGACCGGCAGGGTCTCCGGCACGCGGCGCATCATCCGGGTGGCGCGGTTGACCGTCTGCTCGAGCGGCGCGCCGAGGTGCGGCGTGCCGAGCATGACCACGTGCGTCAGGCGCTCCCGCCATGGCCGTCCGTCCCCGTGTGCGCGGTGGCACGCGCTGCGGATGACGAGGCCGCCCATCGAGTGCCCGAGCAGGACGAGCTCGGAGACCTCGGTGGGCCACTGGTCCACCAGGCGGTCCAGCAGCTCGTCGAGCAGCCGGCCGTTCTCGGAGATCCGCAGGCCGGTGTTGTAGCGCAGGACGACCGGGCTCAGGCCGAGGTCCTCGTGGAGCGCCTCGGCGTAGGTCGGCAGGGGCTCGGCACCGTCCGGCTGCTTGGTGCCGAGCGACCACGAGGCGTCCGTCTCGCAGAGCCCGTGGAGCAGCACCACCACGCGCGAGCCGGCGTAGGGCTGGGCCTCCGCGAGCGCTTCGCGGGTCAGCGGGACGTCGCGCCCGGCGACGCGCACGCTCATCGGCAGGGCGAGGGCGTTGTCCGTGGCGTGCAGCCGGTCGCCGAGGATCCCGTTCAGGGCGCCGACGACGAAGCCGGCGCGCGGGTGGTCGGTGAGCCGCGGCGCATCGGCTGCGCGCGTGAGCCCGACGGCCCGCCCGATGGCTCGGGTACCTGCACCGCCGCCGACCCGCACCCCGGTGTAGA
>JAOPZU010000131.1 GCA_025963955.1 Solirubrobacterales bacterium | reverse complement strand
GTGAAGAGGACGGTGGTGGAGCAGCTCTCCTCGTCGGTCACCGTGACCGACGCGGTGTAGGTGCCGGCGGCGGCGTAGACGTGCGCAGGCGCGGCGCCGCCGTTCGGCAGGCTCTGCCCGTCGCCGAAGTCCCAGTCGTAGCGGGCGACGCTGCCGCCGTCCGGGTCGGTGGCGGTCGCGGCCCCGAAGCTCGTCGCCTGGCCCGCGGGCGCCGGGCCGGCGGCGAGCGCTCCCGCGGCCGGCCCCTGGTTCGGGCGGATGACCACGGACTGGAACTCGGCGCTGTGCACCTGGGAGGTGAAGGGCGAGGCGCCGAGCGCGCTCAGCCCGCCGTCCCCGCCGAGGGCGAAGCCGTTCATCCGGCCGGGGTCGACCGCGTCGAAGGAGGCGCTGTACAGGCGGCCGGCGGGTGAGGCGGCGAGGCCGTAGGGCAGGTCGAAGGTGGCGAACGGCGAACCGGGCAGCGGGGTGAGCGTGCCGGTGGCGTCGAGCGCGTAGCCGCTGATGCGGCCGGGAGCGGCGGTGCCGAAGTCCGCCACGAAGGCGAAGCGGCCGTCGGGGGTGACCGCCACGGTGGCCGGCACCGCACCCGTGGGCTGGGAGCCGACCGCGGTGAGCGTCCCGTCGGCCGCGGCCCGGAAGGAGGTGATCGTGTTCGTCGCCTTGTTCGCGGAGAGCACGAAGGCGCCGTTCGGCGTGACCGCGATGCCCTCGCCGCCGCCGACGGCCGGGGTCCCGGTCGCGGTGAGCTTGCCGTCGGCGCCGATCGCGAAGCTCGAGACCTTGCCCGCCGGGACGTTCGCGACGTAGAGGGTCCTCCCGTCGGGGCTGACCGCGATCCCCTCCGGCGTGCTGCCAGGGAAGGGCGGCTCGGCCACGAGGCTCAGCGCGCCGCCCGTCCCGATCGCGAAGATCGAGACTGCGCCGTTGCCGCCGCCCTCGTCCCCCACGTAGAGGAAGCGGCCGTCCGGGGTGACCGCAATGCCGCGCGAGCTGGTCACCGTGGTGGCGAAGGGCGAGCCGGCGATCGCACTCAGTGCGCCGGCCGGATCGACGGCGAACGCGGCGACCGCCCCCGCCGCGCCGGCGACGTAGAGGCGCCTGCCGTCCGGGGTCATCGCCGTCCCGCGGGAGGCGCCGATCGCCCCGGCTCCGGTCGCGGGCGGGATCGCGGTGAGCGCACCGCCCGCGCCGATGGCCTGCGCGTCGACGGCGGGGGCCGCCACGGCGCCGGCGACGTAGAGGGTGCCCTTCGCGTGGGCGGCCGGAGCCAGGCCGAAGGCGGCGGCGGTCACCACGGCGGCAAGGAGCGGACGACGGGCGAGCGGGCTCATGGCGCCAGCCTGTCACCCCGGCAGCGGTGTGGACGTCGCGTATGCGTCTCAGCGTGTGTCACGCTCATCAGCGACGTGGACCCGCTGCGCTGCCTCATCGACTCGATGATCTTCGACGCGATCGCCCTCGAGCCCGAGCTGCTGGAGGCGGTCGACCGGCTGACGTCCGCCGGATGGCTCCAGCTGCTCGCGGACACCGTCAGCGTGCAGCAGGTCGCCGCGACGCCCCACCCGTACCACCGCCGCCTGCTGCGGCGGGTGCGCGTGCTCGTCGTCCCGCCCGCGCAGGAGGAGGACCCGCTCGTGCGCCGGCTGTGCGGGCACACCGGCGTGGACGAGGGAGACGCGCTGATCGCGGCGGCCGCCTGGGCGCAGCGCGTGCCGCTGGTGACCGAGGACCGCGACCTGCGCGCGGCCGTCGCCGACGTCCTCCCCGAGCAGGAGCAGTGGGACTGGGAGCAGGACCTGCGGCCGCGCCTGACGCGCCTGACGCACGAGCTGCCGCCGGCGCCCGCCCGTCGCGCGCGCCGTTGAGCGTCCCTCAGGCGGCCGCACGTGCGAGCATGGGTGGCGTGTCCAACCGCGGCGTCACGAGTGCCGGACTGCTGCTCTTCCGCCGGCCCGCGGGCGACGTCGAGGTCCTCATCGCGCACATGGGCGGGCCGTTCTGGGCACGCAAGGACGAGGGCGCCTGGTCGATCATCAAGGGCCAGTACGAGCCCCCGGAGGAGCCGTTCGCCGCAGCGCGGCGCGAGTTCACGGAGGAGACCGGCAGTCCGCCGCCCGACGGCGAGCCGCTGCCGCTCGGCGACGTCGTCCAGGGCTCGGGCAAGCGCGTGACCGCGTGGGCGATCGAGAGCGACTTCGACCCGGGCACGATCGACAGCCAGACGTTCACCGTCGAATGGCCGCCGCGCTCGGGGCGGATGCAGGAGTACCCCGAGATCGACCGGGCCGCGTGGGTGGACCCGTCGACCGCGAAGGCGAAGCTCGTCCGCGCCCAGGCCGCCTTCGTGGACCGCCTGCTCGAGACCCTGCGCGCGCAGTAGCCCGCCGGTCTAGAGTCGGCCGACGATGGCCGCCACCCCGCCCGCCGGCGATCCCCCCGAGATCGCCCACCTGCGCGCCGACGCGCGCTACGCCCGTGAGCGCCTGGCGCTCTACCGGGCCAAGGCGTACGGCATGCGCGAGACGAGCCCCGTGCGCATGCGCGAGCTCGAGCGGAACGCCGCGCAGACCGCCGAGCGCCTCGCGGCGGCGCTGCACGAGCTCGAGCGGGCGCGGACGCCCGAGCCGACCGACTAGGTGTAGGACCCAAGGAGGTTGTTCAGTCGGTTGGCGGGTGTGAGTCGTCCGATGGCTTGGTGTCGTCGGCGATGGTTGTAGTCCCAGAGCCAGCCGTCAAGGGCGGCGGTCCTTTCGGCGGTTGAGCC
>JAOPZU010000109.1 GCA_025963955.1 Solirubrobacterales bacterium | reverse complement strand
CAGCGGCTGCTGCGCGGTCAGGATCTCCGCCCGGGCGAGCGCGCCGGCGGCCTCGGCCACGGTCGCCTCGTCGCTCCGCGCGAAGGCCGTGACGGTGCTGAGATCGGCGTCGTCCCCCAGGACGGCGACCGCGCGCGCCACGACCGTCGCCGCCTCCGGCAGCCGGGACAGGCGCAGCGCCACGGTGCGCGCGACGGCCTGGGGGCCGATGTCGCGGACGAGGCCCGCGCTCTGGGCGACGGGCCGCACGCCCTCCGAGCGCAGCGCGCTCAGGAGCTGGCCCAGGAGCAGCGGATTCCCGCCGGTGGCGACGTGGCAGGCCCCGCAGAACTCGGGCTCCGCGTTGGGGCCCAGGCGCTCCCGGACGAGCTCGCTCACCGCGTCGGCGCTGAACGGCCCGGGCCGCACCACGACCGTGGTCGGCGCGTGCGTGATCTCCCCGAGCAGGGACGGATCGGCGCTCTGGTCGCCCGTGCGCAGCGTGGCGGCGACGAGCACCGGCTGCCCTTCCAGCCGCCCGGCCAGGTAGGCGATGAACCGCAGCGAGGCGCGGTCGCACCACTGCAGGTCGTCGACCGCCAGCAGCACGGGCCGCCGCTCGGCGAGGTTCAGCACGAGCCAGTAGAGCGCGTGCAGCGTCGTGAAGGACACGTCCTCGGCCGGACCTGACGCCTCGGCGCCGAGGACGACCTCGGCCGGCGCGGCCGCGCCGGCCAGCGCCTGCTCGCGGGCCTCGGGGTGCCCCAGGTGCGCCTCGAAGAGCTGGCGCACCGCCCCGAACGAGAACAGGCGCTCGAGCTCGCTGCCCCGGGCCGTGAGGACGAGCAGGTCCTCGTGCTCCGCGCGCACGCGCGCCTCGGTCAGCAGGCGCGTCTTGCCGACGCCGGGCGCACCCTCGATGAGCACGACCCGGCCGTCCCCCGTCCGAGCCTGCGAGACGAGGGAGTAGAGCTCCTCGATCTCCCGAACTCGCTCGACAAGCGACCAATCCATGGCGCGAGTGTAAGTCAGCGGACCCCCTAAGAGAAGGGGCCGAGGCCGACTCGGGGTGGGGCAGGGGGGTCCCCCCAAACCCTCGGGGGTCCGTCTGGGGTGGCACGCGATGGCAGGGGCACGGAACGGATCCAGGATGCGGTCATGCCGTTTGCCGATCCCGACCTCCAGGAGCCCCCGATGACCGTCATCGACACCACCACCGCCGACTTCGCCGTCCTTGCCGCCCGCTGCGACGGACGCGTCCTCACGCCACAGCACCCCGACTACGACACGGCGCGCGGCGCCTTCAACGTCACCGTCGACCAGCGCCCGGCCGCCGTCGTCTTCCCCATCCACGAGGGCGACGTCGCCGCCGTCGTCGCGTTCGCCGCCGAGGCCGGCCTGCAGGTCGCCGCGCAGGGGACCGGCCACAACGCGGGGCCGCTCGGGGACCTCGGCGCCACGATCCTGCTGCGCACGAACGCCATGAAGGGCGTCGAGATCGACGCGGCGCAGCGCACGGTTCGCGTCGGCGCCGGCGTGGTCTGGGAGGACGTCATCGGACCCGCGGCCGCCGCCGGGCTGGCGACCCTGCACGGGTCCTCGCCCGACGTCGGCGTGGTCGGCTACTGCCTCGGCGGCGGCATGGGCTGGTACGCCCGGAAGTTCGGCCTCGCCGCCAACCACGTCACCGCGATCGAGCTCGTCACCGCGGACGGGAAGCACCTGCGGGCCACGCACGAGCAGGAGGCCGAGCTCTTCTGGGCGCTGCGCGGCGGCGGCGGGAACTTCGGCGTGGTGACCGCGATCGAGCTGCGCCTGTTCCCCGTGACCGAGGTCTACGCCGGCGTCCTGTTCTTCGACGCGAGCCGGGCCGCGGAGGTGCTGCACGCCTGGAACGCGCTGCTGCCCGGCCTGCCCGAGGAGATGACGTCCGTCGGCCGCCTGCTGCAGATGCCGCCGGCGCCCGACGTCCCGCTGCCGCTGCGGGGCCGGTCCTTCGTGGTCATCGAGGCCGCCTACCTCGGCTCGCGGACCGGCGGCGAGGCGCTGCTCGCGCCGCTGCGCGCCCTCGGGCCGGACGTCGACACCTTCGCGATGCTGCCGCCCGAGGAGCTGGCCGAGCTGCACATGGATCCGCGCGACCCGATGCCCGTCGCGAGCGCCCACGCGCTCCTCGACGCGCTGCCGGCCGACGGCATCGACGCGCTGCTGGCGGCCGCGGGCCCGGACGCGAACTCGCCCCTGGTCTCGGTCGAGCTCCGCCACACCGGCGGGGCGCTCGCCCGGTCGGCCGACCACCACGGCGCGCGCGACACGCTGCCCGGCTCGCTGGCCCTGTTCGCGCTCGGCGTGCCGGCCGACCCGGCCGCGGGCGCCGCCGTCGCCGCGGGGCTCGCCGCGGTGTCCGCCGCGCTGGAGCCGTGGGCGGTGGGCTTCTACCCGAACTTCGTGGAGCAGCCCTTCGCCACCGAGCGCGCGTTCCGCGCCGAGACCTGGGCCCGCCTGCGCGCGGTCAAGGCCGCGCGCGATCCCGAGGACCGCTTCCGCGGCAACCACCCCGCCGGGCCGCAGCGCTAGCGCCCGTCCCTTTCCCGCAGAACCAGACCCGATCACAGGAGCTTCGCCATGACCCGCCGTACCCCCACCGGCCGCCGCCTCGCCGCGGCCGCCGTCGCCGCCGCCGCGGCGGCGCTGTCCCTGCCGACCGCCGCCTCGGCGTCGACCCTGACCTACGAGGGCCCCTCCGGGAACGAGGTCCTCGTCTTCCGGGCGGCCCCCGGCGAGGCCAACTCCCTGAGCGTCCAGCACGGCCCGATCGACGAGTCGGTGAAGCTCTACGAGGGCAGCAGGGTCACCCTCACGTCCGTCCCGGAGCAGTGCAGCGACCATCACGCGGACGGCTGGGTCGACTGCCACGCCCCGAACGGCCTGCGTCTGGAGCTCGGCGACGGCGACGACCGCGTCACCACCTCGCTCGACGTCGACATCCCGACGACGATGCTCGGCGGGCCGGGCAACGACCAGCTCCAGGGCAACGGCCAGGCGAACACCCTCAGCGGTGAGGACGGCACCGACATCCTCGACGGCGCCGGAGGCGACGACGTGCTCGACGGCGGCGCCGGCAACGACACGCTCGACGGCTACGCCGGGCGGGATCGCCTGCAGGGCGGCCCGGGCGACGACCTGCTCATGCCCGACCACTACGAGACCCCGTCCGCGGACGTCGTGGACGGGGGCCCGGGGGTGGACCGGATCGAGTCGGACTACTCCACCCGCGTGACCGACGACGTGGAGCCGCCGCTGAGCTTCACCCTGAACGGCGGGGCCGACGACGGCCGTCCCGGCGAGGGGGACGACGTCCAGGGCGTCGAGCGCTTCGTCCTGAGCAAGGGCGTGACGCGGTTCCAGGGGACGGACGCGGCCGAATACGTGAAGCTCCAGCAGGTCGGCGACCCGGGCACGCTGTCCGGGGCCGGCGGCGACGACGAGATCCGCGGCGGCGACGGCGCGGACACCATCGACGGCGGCAGCGGCGCGGACACCATCGACGGCGGCTTCGGCGACGACACCATCACGGGTGGGCCGGGGCGCGACCGCATCTCCGCGGACCTGGCCGGCGGCGACTGCGGGCCCCTGTGGTGCAAGTACCCGTACGGCAACGACGTCGTCCTGGTGCGGGACGGGGAGGTCGACTCGGTGACCTGCGGCGCCGGCACCGACCGCGTGGTCGCGGACGCCGACGACGTCGTCGCCCCGGACTGTGAGCAGGTCGAGCGCTCCGGTGGCACGACGCCGGTGCCCGGGCCGGGGCCGGGGCCGGGGCCGGGGCCGGGGCCGGGGCCGGGGCCGACGACCTGT
>JAOPZU010000105.1 GCA_025963955.1 Solirubrobacterales bacterium | reverse complement strand
CCCGTCGACGGCCTTGATCCCGCCCTTGAACGCGCGCTCGAGCCCGCGGACGGCGACGGCTGGACGGGACGACGATGTTCGGGAGGCCACGCGGCGACATTAGTGGGACCGGACGTCGGGCCCGTCGCGCGGGGGGTTTTCGTTTTCTCGGCGGGTGGGGACGGGCCCTCCGAAGACCCGACGGCGCTCCCGCCGCCGGGCGGTTCCGGCGTTCAGCCGCCCGCGACCGTCTGCGCGGCGTCCTGCACCAGCGTGGACGCGAGCAGCTCGTAGGAGCGCATCCGGGACGGCAGGTCGGCGACGTTCATCGCGACCATCACCTCGTCCGCCCCGGCCTGCTCCGCGAACGTGGCGACCTGCGCGCCGACCTGGTCGGCGTCCCCGATGGCGGAGAAGTGGAGCATCTGCTGCGCGTGGCGCCCGACCGGGGAGCGCAGGATCGCCTCCGTCTCCGCCCGCTCCCCGCCGTCGATCGCACGGCTGCTGAGCGCGCGGGCCATCTTCTCCAGCGCCGTGGCGTGCAGGAGGTTCGCCTGGTCCTCCGTGTCCGCGGCGAACACGTTCATGCTGGCGATCATGTACGGCTGCTCGAGCTGCTCCGAGGGCCGGAACTCGTCGTGATAGAGGCGCGAGGCCCGCAGCAGCTCGGCGGGCGCGAAGTGCGACGCGAACGCGTAGGGCAGGCCCAGCTGCGCGGCGAGGCTCGCGCCGAACAGCGACGAGCCGAGGATGTAGAGCGGCACCTCGGTGCCCTCCCCCGGGACCGCGTGCACGGTCTGTCCGGGCTGCGGCGGACCGAGCAGGCGCTGGAGCTCGAGGACGTCCTGCGGGAAGCGCTCCGACGCCTCGGGCGAGCGGCGCATCGCGCTGACCGTGTCGAAGTCCGTGCCGGGCGCCCGGCCCAGCCCGAGGTCGACGCGTCCGGGGTAGAGCGTCTCGAGCGTGCCGTACTGCTCCGCAATGATCAGCGGCGAGTGGTTGGGCAACATGACGCCGCCGGAGCCGACGCGGATCCGGTCGGTGTTGGCGGCGATGAAGCCCGCGAGCACCGCCGGCGTCGAGGACACGATGCTCGGCATGTTGTGGTGCTCGGAGAACCAGTAGCGGCCGTAGCCCCAGTCCTCCGCGCGCTTGGCGAGCTCCGCGCTGCCGAGCAGCGCGTCCCGCGGCGAGACGCCGCCGCCCGCCGTGGCCAGATCCAGTACCGACAACCGCACAGCCATACTGCCGTCCTTCCCGACCCGAAGTCCCCCGGGCACGTGCCCCGGGCGACTCCCGGGACCCTCGCTCGAGCGTACTCCGGGCGGGCCGCGGGGCCCTTGGGACCGGCGGATTCCCATCGACCGGGTCGAGCCGGCTCGACCCTACGGCCCGATCAGGGTCAGCCATCCGACCAGCGTGAGCAGCGTGACGGCGATGACCGGGATGGTCAGGACGATCCCGACGCGGAAGTAGGTGCCCCAGCCGATGTGGATGCCCTTGCGGTCCAGGACGTGCAGCCAGAGGAGGGTGGCGAGGCTGCCGATCGGGGTGATCTTCGGGCCGAGGTCGGCGCCGATCACCGTCGAGTAGACCATGAGCTGGTGGGGGAGGCCCGCTGCGCCGGCGGCGTCGACGCCGAGGGACGCGACGAGGACCGTCGGCATGTTGTTCATCAGCGAGGAGAGGCCGGCGACGACGAATCCGGTGCCGTAGGCCGCGCCGAACGGGCCGGAGTCGGCGAACGTCCCGAAGAGGTCACCGAGGTCGTCGGTGAGACCTTCGTTGCGCAGGCCGTAGACGACGAGGTACATGCCGAGGCTGAAGAGGACGACCTGCCACGGCGCGCCGCGCACGATCGAGACGACGTCGATCGCGGGCCTCCCCAGGTCGTTCGCCGAGCGGCCGGCGGCCGGCCCCGCGGTGCCGGGGTCCGTGGGCGCGCTCGGCGTGCGGGTGAAGAGCGCGGCGGGCCGACGCGCGGCGATGAGGAGGATCATGAGCGCGCAGGCGCCGGCGACCGCGGCGATCGGGATCCCGAGCGGATCGGCGGCGAAGTAGCCGACCAGGAGGACGCCGAGGACTCCCCAGCCCGCACGGAACACGAGCGGGTCCTTGATCGCGGCGCTCGGGTCGCCGAGCAACGCCATGTCGTAGGTCTGCGGGATCGCCTTCCTGAAGAAGAGCCGGAGGACCAGGAGCGACGCGAGGAGGGACACGACCGCGACGGGGATCATCACGAGCGCGTATCGGCCGAAGGTGAGGTCGAAGAAGTCGGCGATGACGATGTTGACGAGGTTGGAGACGACGAGCGGGAGCGAGCCGGCGTCGGCGATGAACCCGCAGGCCATGACGTAGGCAAGGGATGCCGCGGGCGAGAACCTCAGCGCGACGAGCATGTTGAAGACGATCGGCGTGAGGATCAGCGCGGCGCCGTCGTTGGCGAAGACCGACGCGATCGCGTCTCCGAGGACGACGATCAGCGTGAAGAGGAGCTTCCCGCTGCCCTTTCCCCACCGGGCGACGTGGAGGGCGGCCCATTCGAAGAAGCCGGCCTCGTCGAGGACGAGAGAGATCAGGATGACCGCGACGAACGTCAGCGTCGCGTTCCAGACGATGTCCCAGACGGTCGGGACGTCCGAGAACGAGACGACGCCGACGGCGATCGCGACCGCGGCGCCGGCCAGGGCGGTGAAGCCGATCGGCAGGCCGCGGGGCTGCCAGATGACGAAGGTGAGCGTCGCCAGGAAGATGACGATGGCGAGCACCAGCATCAGCGGGTCCTCGGGCCCCGGGCGACTGGTCGCTGCGGATCACCCGTCGCGGGGAGGTCGATCGACGTCATGCGGCGAGTTCGAAGAGGGCCTGGCTCATCTGTGAGCGCCCGGCGTTCTGCAGGCGGACGAAGAGGACGTGGGCCACGGGTGCGGGGCTCCTGGATTCGATGAACGGACACCGGCCTGGGCGATCCGGGTCGGGACCCGGCCTCGTGCGCCGAGGACGACGGCCGGCGTGGCGCACCGTATCGAGTGATGAGGATCGATTCAATCGACAGACATGAATCTTTTGGGTAGCGTCATACGTCGATGAACGTCGACCTGCAGCTCGAGCCGAAGATCAAGCGCGCTGCCGGCGCGCCGTGTTGCGAGCCCGTCGTCCGTCCCGACGTCGACCGCGAGAAGGCCGCGCGCCTCGCCGAGGTCGCCAAGGCGCTCGGGGACCCGATCCGCCTGCAGCTCGTCGACGTCCTGCGCAAGCACGCCGGCAAGGTCTGCGTCTGCGAGCTCGTGCCGCTGTTCGACATCTCGCAGTCGACGCTCTCCCACCACCTCAAGAGGCTCCGCGCCGCTGGCATCGTGGACAGCGAGCGCCAAGGGCTCTGGGCCTATTACTACGTCCTGCCCGGAGCCCTCGAGGACCTACGCGGCTGGCTCGGGTAGCCCCGTCCGGGGCCCCAGGACCGCCGGCCGCTCCCGGGCGCGTGTCGACACGCCTCGGGTCCCGGAAACGCGAAAAGCGCCCCCGAAGGGACGCTTTTCACTGAGTAGCGGGGGCAGGATTCGAACCTGCGACCTTCGGGTTATGAGCCCGACGAGCTACCTGACTGCTCCACCCCGCGGCGGACACAGAAAGATAGCGATTCGCCGGTGTCGATGCGCTCAGCCCGCCTCGGGCCCCTTCGCCCCCAGCGGCGCGAAGCCGCGGTAGCTGCTCATGATCATGTTCGCGATCTGGACGGCGAGCTGGCGGGGGGTCCAGCGGTCCGGCTCGGCGACGAGGGCGCGGGCCGCGTTCTCGGCCATGCCGACGAAGAGGTAGCCGTGCAGCCGGCCCTGGTCCTCGGCGTTCGGCAGGCCCTGGCGCTCGATCCAGCGGGTGGCGAGCGCGGAGATCTGGTCGATCTGCCGCTCGCGCCCGCGCTGGACCCTGCGGGTGATGTTCGCGTC
>JAOPZU010000071.1 GCA_025963955.1 Solirubrobacterales bacterium | reverse complement strand
GTGGGCGTCCGGGCGGTGCTCATCAGCGCTGAGGGGAGGAGCTTCACCGTCGGTGGGGACATGCGCCACTTCGCGGCCCATCGGGACCGGATCGCGGACGAGCTGGACGCGATGATCGGCCCCTTCCACGCGACGCTCGCCAAGCTCGGCGACCTGCCCGTCCCGATCGTCTGCGCCGCCCAGGGCCCCACCGCGGGCGGCGGCATGGGCCTGCTGTGGTGCGCGGACATCGTCCTGGTCGCCGACACGCTGAAGCTCGCCGCCGGCTTCCCGCTGCTCGCGCTGAGCGGGGACGGCGGGAGCTCGTGGGCGCTGCCGCGGCTCGTGGGCCTGCGCCGGGCGCAGCAGCTCATCATGGGCGGCCGGGTCCTGGAGGCGCAGGAGGCGCTCGAGTGGGGCATCGCGTCGGAGGTCGTCCCGGCGGCGGAGCTCGCCGAGCGGGCGCTGGCGGAGGGGCGGCGCCTGGCGGCGGGGCCCACGCTGGCTCTCGGCGAGATGCGTCGCCTGCTGCGCGGATCGGGCTGCGTCACCTGGTCCGAGCACCTCACGCGCGAGTGGGAGGCGATGAAGCGCACCGGCGCGACCGCCGACGCCGTCGAAGGTGTGGACGCGTTCGGCGAGCGCCGAGCACCGCGGTTCACGGGCCGATGAGTACCCCGGTGCGGGTGCTGGTCGAGCGGGTGTACGCCGCGCTCGGCGCGGGGGACGAGGCCGGCCTGCGGACGCTGCTGGCCGAGGACTTCGTCCAGACGCTCAGTCTCGGGCTGCCCGACGCCCTGGGCGGCGTCAACGTCGGACCGGACGCCGCGATCCGGGACGGGTGGTGGGCCATCGGCGCGCGCTTCCGCGTCCTCGCCGAGCCCGAGCGCTGGCTCCCGAGCGGGGAGGACGTCCTCGTCGTCACCGGCACCTACCGCGGGACGGCGCGGGCGACGAAGGCCCCCGTCGAAGCGGCCTTCGCCCACGTCTGGACCGCGCGCGAGGGGCGCCTGGTCGCCCTGGAGCAGATCACCGACACCGCGCGCTGGGCGCCGTCGTGAGGGGCCGCCCTGAGCGGCTGCGCCGCCTCTTCGCTGGGCCGGGCCCACCCGCTTGTTGAACCCGTTTCACTCTCGGGCACTCCGTCTGGATAGACTGTCCGAACAACGTCGAGGGAAACGGAGCAGGACATGGGTGAGCTGGACGGCAGGGTCGCGATCGTCACGGGAGCCGGACGCGGCATCGGGGAGCAGGTGGCGCGCAAGCTCGCGGACGCGGGCGCCCACGTGGTGGTCTCCGACCGGGACGGCGCCGAGGCGGAGGCCGTCGTCGGCGCGCTCGCCACGCCGGGCGTCGCCCACGTCGGGGACCTCACCGCGGACGGCGTCTGCGACGCCCTCGTGCAGACCGCGATCGACACCTACGGCAAGCTCGACATCGTCGTCAACAACGCCGGCTACGCCTGGGACGGGCCGATTCACAAGGTCACCGACGAGCAGTACCAGGCGATGCTCGACATCCACACGGTCGTCCCCTTCCGCGTTCTGCGCGCCGCCGCCCCGCACCTGCGCGAACCGGCCAAGAAGGAGAAGGCCGAGGGCGTGGAGGTCTTCCGCAAGGTCGTGAACGTCACGTCCCTCTCCGGCGTGATGGGCAACGCGGGCCAGGTGGCGTACGCAAGCGGCAAGGGCGCCGTCGTCGGCCTCACGCGGGCCGTCGCCAAGGAGTGGGGTGGCTTCAAGATCAACGTCAACTGCGTGGCCTTCGGCGTCATCGAGACGCGGCTGACCGCGTCGATCGGGACCGTGGGCGAGGTCGAGGCGGGCTCCTCCGGTGAGCGGATCACGCTCGGCGTGCCGGACGTTGTGCGGCAGAACTTCGGGATGGCGATCCCGCTCGGGCGCCCGGCGACGGCCGAGGAGGCGGCGCGCGGGGTCTACGTCCTGTGCTCGCCCGCGTCCGACTACATCCACGGCCAGGTGCTGAACGTCAGCGGCGGCCTGTCGCTCGGGATGGCGAGCTGAGAATGGATCGCGACGCGGTGATCGTCGAGGCCGTCCGCACCCCGCTCGGCAAGCGGAACGGCGGCCTGGCGGGGACGCATCCGGTCGACCTGAGCGCGCACCTGCTGCGCGCGCTGGCGGAGCGGACGGGCATCGATCCGGCCCAGGTGGAGGACGTGGTGTGGGGCGTGGGCGCGCAGGTCGGGGACCAGTCCTTCAACGTCGCCCGCAGCGCGGTGCTGGCCGCGGGCTGGCCCGAGTCCATCCCGGGCGTCTCGATCGACCGCCAGTGCGGCTCCTCCCAGCAGGCGGTGCACTTCGTCGCGGCGGGCCTGGTCGCCGGGCACTACGACGTGGCGATCGCGGGCGGCATCGAGTCGATGTCGCGTGTGCCGATGGGGGCCTCCGGGCTGAACGGGGAGCCCTACGGGCCGCAGCTCGTCGCCCGCTACGACGGCATCGTCCCGAACCAGGGCGTCGGCGCCGAGCTCATCGCCGAGCGCTGGGGCCTCAGCCGCACGCAGCTGGACGAGTTCGCGCTGCAGTCCCACGCGCGGGCCGCGGCGGCGATCGACGCCGGCCGCTTCGCCGGGCAGATCGCGCCCGTCACCACGCCGGACGGCACGGTCGTCGACGCGGACGAGGGCGTACGCCGCGGCGGCACGCTCGAGGCCCTGGCCGGCATCCGCTCCGCGTTCAAGGAGGGCGGGACGGTCACCGCCGGCAACGCCTCGCAGATCAGCGACGGCGGCGGCGCGCTGCTGATGACGACGAGCGCGAAGGCGCGCGAGCTGGGCCTGACGCCGATCGCCCGCGTGCACGCCGTCGCGGTCGCGGCGGAGGACCCGGTCATCATGCTCACCGCCCCGATCCCGGCGACGGCGAAGGTCCTGGCGCGCGCCGGCCTGACGCTGCAGGACATCGACGTCTTCGAGGTCAACGAGGCCTTCGCCTCCGTCGCGCTGGCGTGGCTGAGCGAGACCGGCGCCGACCCCGCGAAGCTCAACCCGAACGGCGGCGCGATCACCCTCGGGCACCCGATCGGCGGCTCCGGCGCGCGGATCATGACCACGCTCATCCACCACCTGCGCGACACGGGCGGCCGCTACGGGCTGCAGACCATGTGCGAGGGCGGCGGCATGGCCAACGCGACCATCATCGAAGCGCTCTGAGAGGAGCCTGTCCCATGAGCACCACCGAGACCAAGCACGTCGACGTCCTCGTGATCGGCGCGGGCATGGGCGGCATCTGCGCCGCCGCGCGCCTGCAGCACGCGGGCGTCAGCACCCTCCTGGTCGAGCGCGAGGACCGCGTCGGCGGCCGCGCCTCGACCTTCGACGTCGACGGCTTCAAGGTCAACACGGGCGCCGTCGCGATCGAGAACGGCGGGGACATGGAGCAGACCTTCGCCGACCTCGAGGCGACCCTCGACCTCCGCTATCCCGCGCCGGCGAACGTCTTCCGCATCAAGGGCAAGACCGTCAACCCGGCCAAGGGCGGCTGGTCCTTCCTGCTGGACCAGATCACGAAGAAGGGCGCGAAGGTCCTCGCGGGGCTGGGGTCCGCGCGGAAGGGCGAGATGCCGGAGGACCAGCTGACGCTCGAGCAGTGGATCGGCGGCGCGACGTCGAACGAGACCGTCCACCGGCTGTTCCGCAACCTGGCGGCGGCGATCTTCGCGGTCAACGCGGACGAGATCCCGGCCAAGGCGTTCCTGACCTACTTCATGCAGAAGGGGGCCTTCCGGAACTTCGGCTTCCACCCGGAGGGAACCATCGGCGTGTGCCGGGCGCTGGCGGACGTCGTCACGCGGGACGGCGGCGAGGTCTGGCTGTCCTCGCCGGTCACGCGGCTGCACGTGGCGGACGGGCGCGTCACCGGCGCCACCATAGAGCGGGACGGCGTGGCGACCGAGGTGACCTGCGGGACCGTGATCTCGAACGTCGGGCCGACCGCGACGATCGCCCTCTGCGGCGGGGCTGAGGTCCTCGGCGATGCGTACGTCGACCGCATCGCCGCAACCTCCCGGCCGTCGGCGAACATCATCATCCACGTCGCCTCCCGCGAGCCGCTGCTGGACACCCCGGGGCTGATCGTCTTCAGCGCGACGGACCGCATCTGCAACGCGGGCAACATGACGGCGACCTGCCCCGAGCTCGCGCCCGAGGGCTGGCACCTGACGGTCGTCTACGCGGTGCCGCGGCCCGCGATCGGGGACTTCGACTCGGCCCGGGAGCTCGAGCTCTCGCTGGCGGAGCTGCGGGCCGAGCTCCCCGGGATGGCCCACCCCGAGACCCGCGTCATCGACGCGCGCGTCATGCGGGACGAGTGGCCCGCGCAGCGCGCCGCCTCCGGCTACGAGCTGCCGCGGGAGACGCCGCTGGACAACCTCTTCAACGTCGGGGACGGCGTGCGCGAGTACGGCGACGGCGGGACGCAGTCCTGCGCGACGACGGCCCGGCTGGTCGTCGAGCAGCTGCTGGACGAGCGGGTGCCGGCCGCCTGAGCGGCCGGGTCCCGGCGGCGGGAGGGCTGATCTACGTCCGCGTCGGCGCGTAGAGCGTGTTCCAGACGATCGCGGTGTAGGCGTCGATGAGCTTCTCGAGCTCGGCGCCCGTCGCGGTGCGCACGAGCTGGTGCAGGCCGCGCTCGGCCATCCAGGTCAGCCACGCGGCGGTCTGCGCGCTCGGCAGGGTGCCGTCGACGAAGCCCGCCGACTGTCCGGCCTTGATGTGCTTGCGCAGGCCGGCGACGTTGCCGGTCATCATGCCCTCGACGAGCTCGCGCACGCTCGCGTCGTAGGCGGCCGCGTCGTACGTCGCCGCCATCAGCGTCGTGTGCGGCTTGTACGCCTTGACGACGCGGTCGAGGGCGGCGCGCAGGTCCTCGCGGGTGGCGTCCTTCCCGAGCGCCCACCAGTCCTTCGCCGCGTCGGAGAGCTCGCCGGTGATGTCCTCGAACCAGGCGCGCAGCAGGTCGCCCTTGTCCTCGAAGTACACGTAGAAGGTCGAGCGCGAGATGCCGGCCTCGGAGACCAGGCGCTCCACGCTGATCTCGGTGAAGGACTCGCCCTCCTCGAGCAGCCGCTCGACCACGCCGAGCAGCCGGTCGCGGGCCTTGTCGCGACGCTGGGTCCGGGTGCTCTGCGACTTGCGGGTGACGGACGGCATGTCCGGACAGCCTACCGGCGCCTTCGGCCGGCCGGCCAGTTCCGGACCGCCCGGTCCGCGTACCCGGACAGTGTGTCCGGCCGACATGTCCTACTTGGCGCGTCCAGGGTATGCTCGCGCCCAGTGCCCCCTGGACCCGAAGCCCCCGCCGCCCCGGCCGTCCACCGCTCGTGCCTGGTGGTCCCCGGGCACGCGGCCCGGATGCACGCCAAGGCCCTGGCCTCGGACGCGGACGAGATCGTCCTGGACCTGGAGGACGCGGTCGCTCCGGAGGCCAAGGACGCCGCCCGCGCCCAGGTGCTCGAGACGCTCGCCGGGCCCGGGTGGGCGGGCCGCACCGTCGCGGTCCGCGTCAACGCGCTGGACACGCCGCACGCCGAAGCGGACCTGGCCGCCGTCGCCGGCCTGGCCCGGGACGGCTTCTCCGTCGTCCTGCCCAAGGCCGAGAGCGCGGAGGCGGTCGCCCGTGCCCGCGCCGCACTGCCCCCGTCCGTCGGGATCCAGGCCCTGATCGAGACGCCCGCCGGGCTGCTCGCCGCCCGCGAGATCGCCTCCGCCGCCGGCGTCGTCGCCCTGATCCTCGGCTACGCGGACCTCGCCGCCGCCCTCGGCCGCCGCGGCGCCGAGTGCGACCTGCGGCGCTGGCTCGTCGCGCAGGAGCTGCTGCTGACCGCCGCCAGGGACGGCGGCGTGGACGCCATCGACGGCCCGCACTTCCTCCTCGGCGACGCCGCGGGCCTGCGCGAGGCGGTGCGCGGCGTGCGGGAGCTCGGCTTCGACGGCAAGTGGGCGATCCATCCGGAGCAGGTCCAGCCGATCAACGACGGCTTCGCGGCGGGTGAGGACGAGCACCGCTGGGCCTCCGGCGTGATCACCGCCGTGGCCGCCGCGGCGGGCTCGGGCTCGGCGGTCGTGCGGCTCGACGGGCAGATGGTGGACGAGGCCATGGTCCGCCGCGCGCGACGGATCGCGGCGCTCCCCGCGCGCCCGCCCGCCGCGACTCCGACCACGGACGACGCCCGGCTCGTCGGTCCGCCGTACTTCGACGAGCTCGCCGTCGGGGACGTCTTCCGAGCACCCGGGATGACGCTGACCGGCGGTGCCGCCGCGCTGCACCAGGCGGTCGTCGGCGACCGCCTGCGCCTCGGCCTCGACGCGCCGCTCTACGAGGCGGTCACCGGCACGGCCGGCCTGCTCGCCCACCCGGCGCTCGTCTGCGACGTCGCGATCGGGCAGTCGACGCCGCCGAGCGGCCGCGTCCTGGGCAACCTCTTCTACCGCGGGCTCGGTGCGCGCCCGGTCCCCGTCGGAACGACGCTGCGCACCCGGACGGAGATCGTCGCGCTGAA
>JAOPZU010000606.1 GCA_025963955.1 Solirubrobacterales bacterium | reverse complement strand
GGGAAGCGCAGGCCGACGTCGACGACGATGATCCGGCCGTCGAGCTCGACGACCGTCATGTTCTTGCCGATCTCGCCGAGCCCGCCGAGCGGGATGACGCGAAGGGTGGGGGTGCTCATGTGTGGTTAGTTCTCCAGGAGGCCGTGCCGGACGAGCATCGCGCGGATGATGGCGATCTCCTCGGCGTCGGCCTCGACGTACGGCAGGCGCGGGGTGCCGGCGCGATGGCCGAGCAGGTTGAGCGCTGCCTTGATGGTCATGGCGGCGGGGCCCACGCCGAGAGCGGCGTAGACGTCCTGAAGGTCTTCGTCGATGGCGGCCCGCTGCTCGGGCTCGTCCACCATGCGGCGCATCTGGGGTCCGACGAGGTGGCTGCCGGTGAGGATGCCACCCGCGCCGCCCAGGTCGAGCGTGCGCCCGAGCACCTCGTCGTTGCCGGCGTACAGCTGCAGGCCGTCGACGAGGGCGAGGTTGTCGTTGTTCGCCTGCTTGACGCCCTCGACGTGGTCCAGCTGGGCCAGCTCGGCGAGCAGGTCGTTCGGCATGTCCGAGCCGGTGCGGCCCGGGATGTTGTAGAGGAGGATCGGCCGGTCGGCGGCCTGGGAGACCTCGGCGTAGTGCGCGAGGATCCCGCGCCGGTTCGGGCGGTTGTAGTACGGGTTGACGGACAGCAGGGCGTCGACCCCGAGCTCGCAGGCGCGGCTCGTGAGCTTGACCGCGTGCCGGGTGTCGTTGGCCCCCACGCCGCCGATGACGGTCGTGCCGGCCGGGCGGTTCCGGACGGCGAGCTCGATGACGGCGAGGTGCTCGTCGTCGTCGAGCGTGCTGGCCTCGCCCGTCGTGCCGCAAACGACGAAGCCGTCGCTGCCGTTGGCGGCCAGGTGCTTCATCAGGTCGACGAAGGCCTGCTCGTCGACGGCGCCGTCCTCGTCGAACGGCGTGACGATCGCGGTGATGATTGCTCCGAGCTGCTTCATGGCCTCTCCAGTATCCCAGGGTGGCCGGTTCGTCCTTCGCTCCCTCTCGCGCGTGCGTTTGCGACGTGCCCGTGCCGGTCGGACGCTTCCGCCACCGCTCTGCGTACGCTGCCGGACGATGGCCCTCGATCCCGATCCGGCGCAGCGCGAGCTCACCGCGGAGATCGTCACCTCCCGCTGGCGCGCGGAGGACGGCGACTTCGCGATCCTCGGCGTGCTCACCGAGGACGGCGAGGAGGTCACCGTCAAGGGGCCGATCGGTCACGTGCAGATCGGGGAGAACGCGACGCTCGGGGGCGCGTGGAAGCGACACGCCAAGCACGGCTGGCAGTTCGTCGTCGACCGCGTGGTCATCGCGGAGCCGGTCGGGGACGCCGCGCTCATCGCCTACCTGTCCGCGATCAAGCACGTCGGCCCGCGCGGCGCCGCCTGGCTCGTGGAGCAGCACGGCGACGAGGTGCTCTCCGTCATCGACTCGGACCCGGAGCGCAAGCTGCGCCAGGTCCCGGGGATCGGCCCGGCGAAGCTCGGCGCCGCGGTGCGCTCCTGGGAGTCCCAGGGCGCGCTGCGCGCGGTGCGGCTCTTCCTCGAGCGGCACGGCGTCCCCGCGGCGGTCGCCGCCCGGATCTACCGCACGCTGGGCAACGACGCCATCGGGCAGCTCCAGGAGGACCCGTACTCGCTGACCCAGGTCGACGGCATCGGCTTCGCGACGGCGGACGCGCTGGCGCAGGCGCTCGGCGTCGGGGCGGACTCCCCCGGCCGCCTGGACGCGGGTGTCGTGCACGTGCTCAACCAGGCCGAGCTGGACGGGCACTGCTTCCTGCCGCGGGGCGAGCTCCTCTCGCGTGCGCGCCGCCTGCTCGGCGGCGACGGCGCGGCCGTCGAGGCCCGGCTGGCGCACCTCGCCGCAGGGGGCCGCGTGATGCTCGAGGAGGACCGCGTGGCCGAGGCGTCGATGTACGCCGTGGAGCGCGCGCTCGCGCGGAAGGTCGCCGACCTGCTCGCGGAGGAGCCGGCGTTCGACCTGGGTGAGGTCGACCGTCCGGTCGGCGGGGCGTTCGTCCCGACGGACGCGCAGTGGGCCGTGGTCGACCGTGTGCTCAAGGGCCGGCTGTCGATCCTCACCGGCGGCCCCGGCACCGGCAAGACGGCTTCGATGGGCACGGTCGTCGACGTCCTGCGGGCGAACAAGCGGACCGTGCGGCTGTGCGCGCCGACGGGCAAGGCCGCACGCCGGCTGACGGAGACGACGGGCGTGGACGCGACGACGATCCACCGGCTGCTCGAGTGGGTCCCGGGCGAGGGCTTCACCCGTGACCGCGAGCACCCGGTCGACGGCGCGGACGTCCTGATCGTGGACGAGGCGTCGATGCTGTCCGTCCGGCTGGCCGCGTCCCTGCTGGACGCCGTCGGGCCGCGGACCCACGTCCTGCTCGTCGGGGACGTGGACCAGCTCGCGCCCGTCGGCCCGGGGCGGGTGCTGGAGGACCTGATCGACTCGGGCGCCGTCCCCACCACCCGGCTGGTGGAGATCTTCCGGCAGGCCGCCCGGTCGATGATCGTCCGGGCCGCGCACGCCATCAACCACGGAGAGTACCCGCCGACGACGCCCGGCGAGGACGACATCCACGACTTCTTCCTGATCTCCCGGGACGGCGGCGAGTCGATCTTCGCGGAGATCGTGGAGCTCGCCGCCGTCCGCCTGCCGGCGCACTACGGCCTGGAGCGGCACACCGACGTGCAGGTGCTCGCGCCGATGCACAAGGGTCCGGTCGGGATCGACGCGTTCAACGGTGCGCTGCGGGACCGGCTGAACCCCGACGGCGGCACGGTGACCGGCACGCCGTTCCGCGTCGGCGATCGCGTCATCCAGACGAAGAACGACCACGAGCACGAGCTGATGAACGGCGAGCTCGCGGTGATCGTCGCCTACGACGACGATCGGGACGCCGCGGTGCTCGCGTGTGACGACGGGCGGACGCTGCGCCTGCCCGTGAAGGACTGCGGCACGCTCCGGCTCGGGCACGCGATCTCCATCCACAAGTCCCAGGGCTCGCAGATGCCGGTCGTCGTGGTGCCGCTCTTCCGCGGCCATCACGTGATGCTCACCCGCAACCTCGTCTACACGGCGCTGACCCGTGCGGAGCGGGCGGCGGTCTTCGTCGGGGACCTCGGTGCACTGTCGATGGCGCTCGGCAGACGGGACGCGGGCAAGCGGTTCACGCGGCTGGCGGCGCTGGTGAGGTAGCGGGCGGCGTGTGCGTGCGGAGGATCGTCCCTCTCCCAGAGGGACGATCCTCCGGGGGGCGGCGCTTCCGCGGGATCGCCCTCAAGCGCCGGCGTCCTAGAACGCGGCCGGCGCCAGCCCGGTGTCGCGGAAGCGGCCGATCAGGCCGCGGGGACGCCCGGCGACCTCGGCCTCCAGGCGCTCGAGGGAGCGGTCGAGGGTCTTCTGCTCCTTGCCCGCGCCGGCGGTCGCGCCCGCGGCGTCGAGGCCGGGGATGACGGTCACCGCGGTGCAGCGCAGCTGCGTCGCGCGTCCGTCGCCCGCCGGCGTCAGGTCGTAGGTGACGGTCCGGGCGTAGCCCGAGGTGTCCGCCTCAAGCCGCACGCCGCCCGTGCTCAGCTCGTCCAGCGCGTAACGGCGGACGACGCGCTGCGCCGAGAGCTCGACGATCTCGCCGCTGAAGATCCAGCCCGCGTGCCGTCCGGAGGAGGTGACCGCGCGGATCCGGGCGCCGAGCACCGGCCTGCCCTCGTCCATGACCTCGATGCCGTCGACGCCGAGCATCCAGCGGTCCAGCAGCTCGGGGGTCGCGAGCCAGGCCACGACGTCCGCGGGCGCCGCGGCCAGCGTGATCGACCCGCTGATCGTGTACCCGCCCGGCGGCGCGACCTCCCCGGTGGCCGCCATCACCCGCCGTCCCGGTCCTCGGCCCAGCGGCCGCGATCGGTGACCGCCGCATCGGAGTCCTTCAGCGCGTTCGTGAAGTGCCGGTCCACCCGCGGCGGCCCGACCCCGTCCTCGCCCTCCCACAGGGTGATGACCAGCGCCTCGCGGCCCGCGCGGTCGAAGCGGCAGACGAACACGACGGCCCGGTCGACGAGGCAGCGAACGTAGACCGACCCGCGGGCGCCCGAAGCGCCCGGCGGCGGCTCGTCCGAGACACGCCCGGCGGCCCACGCCCGCGCCACCCGGGCGGCGACCTCCGTCCTGACGTCCAGCTCGCCCGTCCGCGAGCCCACGCGCTGTCGGAAGCGCTCGGCCGCGTGGTTCGTGACGTTCACCAGCGGCACCGCCTCGAAGCTCACAGCTCCCGCCGGTACACCACGTGAGGGCCCCACTCGTGCGGCTCGAGCACGCCCGCGAGGAGCGACCACCCGTGCCGCTCGTAGAACGTCCGCGCCAGCCCGTTGCCCTCGAGGGTGCGCAGCACGGCCTGGTGCCGGCCGGCCGCCCGCAGAGCCTGCTCGGCCTCGGCCAGCAGGGCGGTTCCGACCCCGGCCCCCTGCGCGGGTGGGTCGACGTACAGCGCGACGAGCTCCCCTGCGCCCGCGGCGGCCGCGTCGGCCACCGCCGGCGACTCCCGCAGCGGCCCGACCGTCGCGAAGGCGCGGACGGCCCCGGCGACCTCCAGGACGAACGTCTCGTCGGGCCCGAAGCTCAGCGACTCCACCCAGTGCGCCGCGCGTGCCTCCCGGTCCACGTCGGCGACGTGCCGCGGATCGACGAAGTCCGGGTAGTTCCGCAGCCACGCCTGCACCTGCAGCTCGGCGATCGGCCGGGCGTCGGCCAGGGTCGCGCGACGGGACATGCTCGCCACGGCGCCGCGGGCCTCAGGCCGGGAAGAGGACGTGCTCGAGCCCGACCACGAACGGCTCGGACTGGTGCGCCACCCGGCGCACGGCGAGCAGGACGCCGGGCATGAACGACTCACGGCTCAGGGAGTCGTGGCGGATCGTGAGCGTCTCCCCCAGGCCACCCAGGATGACCTCCTGGTGCGCGACCAGCCCGGGCAGCCGCACCGAGTGGATGGGCACCTCCCCCGCCATCAGCGAGGCG
>JAOPZU010000639.1 GCA_025963955.1 Solirubrobacterales bacterium | reverse complement strand
CACGTGCACCGCGCGGCCGCTGCGCTCGGTGATCGTGCGGGCCGCGCCCGGGGTCAGCGTGATCACCGCGGCGGCGCGGCGGACGAGGACCTCGAGCTGGGCGTCGTGCAGCCCCGGCTCGACGTGGTGCGGGTTGCGGAGGTCGTGGACCGTCACGACGAGCGGGACGCCCGCGGCCTCCAGAGCGTCGGCGAGCGCGGTCAGCTCGGCGGGCGTGCGCCCGTCGAACCCGAAGTGCACGTGGAAGACGTCGAACGTCGCGCCGTGCGTGCTGACCCAGGACGGGGCGAGCATGGCCGGCGGGTACCACCCGTGCAGCGCCTTCGGGGACGTGGTGTCGGCCAGGTCGGGCAGGCGCCGCACGCCGTCGTCGCCCGACGGGGCGGCGAGATGGCGGACGTACACGTGACCGGCAGGGACGGAGGCCACGCGGATGGCTCGGGCGTGGTCTTGGGGCATTGGCGCCGTATGCCTGCCCGGAGGGCGGTTGGCGTACGCGGCCTGACGTGCCACCTTGCGCTGCCCGCCGTGACAGGATCGCGGGATGGGACTCAACGGCAGGCGCTACCAGATGCGCGCGGACGTCTTCGACATCGGCGAGGACTACTGGATCGAGGACGACGACGGCAACCGCGCCTTCAAGGTGGACGGGAAGGCCATGCGCCTGCGCAAGACCCTCGTCATCGAGGACGCCACCGGGGCCGAGCGCTACACGGTGCAGGAGCGCAAGCTGACGGTGCGCGACACGCTGGCGATCGAGCGGGACGGCGATACCGTCGCCAAGGTCAGGAAGGCCCTGATCGGCATCGGGGACCGCTACGTCTTCGAGGTCGACGGCGACGACTACAAGGCGAAGGGGAAGTTCCTCAAGCGCGAGTACGAGATCGAGCGCGAGGGCGAGACCGTGGCCGAGATCGACCCGAAGTTTTTCGCGCTGCGCGACACCTACGGCATCGAGATCGCCGAGAGCGAGGACCCGGCGCTCATCATCGCGGCCGTCGTCTGCATCGAGGAGCTGGCGAAGGACCGCTGAGTTCCCACCGGCCCGCTCCCGGGCCGGACGCGGCCTGCCGCGCCACGCGAACCCGATGTATCGTGTCGCGATATGGACACGCCCTCGCGTACAAGCGAGCCCCGGGCCCCCGCCCGCGAGCGGGTGGCCCACCTCGGTGACTTCACGCTCACGCCCGCCGTGCTGCGCATCGTGGCGCTCGCGATCCCGACCGGGGCGCTGGCCTCGCTCACCGCACTGGCGCTGCTGCGCCTGATCGGGCTGATCACGAACCTCGTGTTCCGGGGCGCGCTCAGCACCGACATGACGAGCCCCGCCGCCGGGCACCCGCGCCCCTGGCTCGTGCTGGGCGCGCCGGTGCTGGGCGGTCTCGTCGTGGGCGTCATGGCCCGGTACGGCTCGGAGAAGATCCGCGGCCACGGCATGCCCGAGGCGATCGAGGCGATCCTCGTCGGCGGGAGCCGGGTCCAGCCCCGGGTGGCGATCCTGAAGCCGGTCTCCGCGGCGATCAGCATCGGGACGGGCGGTCCGTTCGGGGCCGAAGGGCCGATCATCATGACGGGCGGCGCCGTCGGCTCCATCCTCGCCCAGACCCTCCACCTGACCGCGGACGAGCGCAAGACCCTGCTGTGCGCGGGCGCGGCCGCCGGCATGGCCGCGACCTTCAACGCGCCGCTCGCCGCCGTCCTGCTCGCGGTCGAACTGCTCCTCTTCGAGTGGAAGCCGCGGAGCTTCGTCCCCGTCGTGGCGGCCGTCGCCACGAGCACGCTGCTGCGTGTCCCGCTCCTCGGCGCCGGGGCGATCTTCCCGATGCCGCTCACCGGCCTGCACCTGACCGCGGGCGCGGAGGTGCTCTGCGTCGCGGCCGGGGCCATCGGCGGGCTGCTCGCCGTCGCGGCGACCGGGATCGTCTACGCCTCGGAGGACGCCTTCGCCCGGCTGCCGCTGCACTGGATGTGGTGGCCGGCGCTCGGCGGCCTCGTCATCGGCGTCGGCGGGCTCGTCGAGCCGCGGGCGCTGGGCGTGGGCTACGACGTCATCGACGCGCTGCTCACCGGGCACGCCGGGATGTCGCTCGTCGTCGGCATCCTCGTCGTCAAGACGCTCATCTGGGGGATCTCGCTCGGCTCCGGGACCTCCGGCGGCGTGCTGGCGCCGGTGTTCATGATCGGGGGTGCGCTCGGCGCACTCGAGGGCCACGTCCTGCCCCACGTCACCCCCGGGTTCTGGGCGCTGATCGGACTGGGTGCGGTCGTCGGGGGCGTCATGCGCTCGCCGCTCACCGGCGTCGTCTTCCCGCTCGAGCTGACCCACGCCTGGCCCCTCGTCCTACCGCTGTTGATCGGCGCGACGTCCGCGTACCTCCTCTCCGCGCTGCTGCTGAAGCGGTCGGTGCTCACCGAGAAGATCGCGCGACGCGGACTGCACCTCTCCCGCGAGTACGCCGTCGACCCGCTCGAGGTGCTGCTCGTGGACGAGGTGATGGACAGCGCGCCCCCCGACGAGCCGGTGACCGTCACGGTGCACCCGGACGACACCCTGCGCGAGGCCGCCCGGCGCTTCGCCGGCGCCCACGAGTACGTCGCCGCCGTCACCATGCGGGAGCAGCCGGAGGTGGTGATCGGCCACCTGACCGTGGAGCATCTCCTGGAGGCCCGCCTGCGCGACCTCGTGGGGGAACGCCACCGCGAGCGGCTGCTGGGGCGGCCGCTCAGCGTCCCGGCGGCGTGAGGCAGGCGACCGCCTCCGCGGCATCGATCACGTCGTGCAGGCCGGCGACGCTCGTGCCGGCGTACAGCGGGGCGACGCGGAGCACGCGGTCCGGCATCCCGGCCAGCGCCGGGCCGGCGGTGAACACCGGGAGGCTCAGGCGCTGCACGCTCGGGTAACGCTCCATGAGGGTCAGCGGGAGCCGGGCGCCGAAGCGCCCACTGCGTTCGTTGAGCGCCCGGACCGCGGCCGGCCCCTCGCCCCAGCGCTCCACCGCGTCGTTGACGAGCACGCGGTGGCGCATCGGCCAGCCGAAGCCGAAGAGCTTCGTGTCCACCGTCCGCGTCCCGGCGACGAGCGCCTGCTTGTAGCCGGGATGCGCGGCGCTCTCGGTGCTGAGGACGAAGCGCGTCCCGGCGACCGCGGCGTCCGCTCCGGCGGCCAGCAGGCGCTCGGTGTCCGCGGCGCCGGCCACCCCGCCCGCGGCCCAGACCGAGGTCCCGCCGGCGACCTCGAGCACCGCGGCGAGGGTCTGCGGCGTGTCCTGGACACCGACGAGGTGACCGCCCGCGTCACGTCCCTGCGCCACGAGTCCGGTCGCGCCGTCGGCCAGGGCCCGCCGGGCCTGCTCCCGCGTCCCGACGGTCTGCAGGACCTCGATACCGCCGGCGGTGAGGGTGCGGATGACCTCCGGCAGCGTTCCGCCGTGCAGGACCACCACCGCCACCCGTGCACGCAGGCAGGCCTCGACGTGTCCGCGCCGGGTGAACGGGACGAGCAGGTTCGCCGCCAAAGGCCGACCGCTTCCGGCGCGTTCCCGGGCCTCGGCGAGCGCGGCCGTGAACGCGCGCTCGCCCATGATGCCGACGGTGCCGAGGCCGCCCGCGGCCGAGACGGCGCCCGCCAGCGCGGCCCCCGCGATGCCGCCGCCCATCCCCGCCTGGACGACCGGATGCTCCAGGCCGATGCGCGCGGCGAGGCTCACGTCGTGTCGTCCTGGGGCGAGGAGCGGCGCAGCCAGCGGCGGACGTCCTCGACCGCGAGGATCGGGGTGCCGTCGGTCCGGCGCCCGAGCACCGGCAGGCCCTCCGCGATGGCCCCGTGGACCCACGCCGGATCCACGCGGAGCCACCGCGCGACGTCGGCCGGTTCGAGGAGTTGCTCGCTGGAGGGGTTCACGGTGCGGGTGGCGGAGTTGGGAGACGAGCTTCCCACGTACGCACGGCCCGCGCTTGACACACGTGGGCGGCGGCAGCTGCGACGCTTGGGCGGATGCCCGCCCCCGAGCGCCGTAGTGAACCCGACGCCGAGCCGGTGGGCGAGGCCGGCTACGCGCAGCTCGCGGCGCTGCGGTCGGGGATCCGCACCTACCTCGCCTGGGCCGAGCGGCGCGCGAAGGAGCACGACATGACGCCGGCGCAGGTGCAGCTCGGGCTCGCCATCCGCTCCCACCCCGATCCCGGCGGGCCCACGCTCACCGAGCTCGCCGAGACGCTGCTGCTGCGTCACCACAGCGTGGTCGGACTCGTCGACCGCGCGGCCGCGGCCGGCCTCGTCCGCC
>JAOPZU010000638.1 GCA_025963955.1 Solirubrobacterales bacterium | reverse complement strand
CTGCTCCCGGAGCTCGCCCGCCAGCGTGAGCCGCAGCAGCAGCGCGAGCGATGGGAAGAGCACGGCGCCGCCGGCGAGGACGGCCACGATGACGGCGATCTGCGTCGACCGCGGCGCCGCGGCCTCGTGCACGCTCAGCCCGGGCAGCAGCTCGGGCTGCTGCGCCAGAGCCCACCCGGCGATGACCGCCGCCACGGCGAGCGCCGCCGTGTACCGCGCCGGCCCGTGCCGCCCGCGGGCGGTGAGCAGCATGGTCAGCCCTCCGGCCAGGACCGAGAGCAGCACCGCGGGCAGCCCGGGGCCGCTGAGCAGCCGCGTGAAGAGCCGATGCGCGTCCTGGTGGAGGACCACGAGCCCCGCCAGGGCCAGCGCGCCCGTCACGAGCCCCGCGCCCAGGGCGCGGCGGCGGAAGGCCACGACGAGCTCCTCGTCGCCGACCCGGCGGGCGTCCGCGGTCAGGAAGACGGCGGCGAGGTAGGCGCTGGCGGAAACGGCGATGATCCCGACGGCCACCGACGTGGGGTTGAGCCAGCTGGACCACAGGTCGCCGGCGGCGTTGCCGACCGGCACCCGCCGCGACGCGATCCCGCCGGCGGCGGCGCCGAGCGCGAACGGCGCCAGGACGGAGGCCGCGGCCGAGGCCGCGTCGATGGCCACGAGCTCGCGCGGGTCGCTCGACCCGGAGCGCAGCGCGTACGCCGCCCCGCGCCCGACGATCCCCAGCAGCGCCGCCGTCAGCGCCACGGCCAGCGTCGAGGCAAGCGACGCGAACGCCGTCGGGTAGGCCGTCCACAGCACGGTCAGGACGAAGATGAGCCACACGTGATTGGCCTCCCACACGGGGGCCATCGTGTCGTGGGCGTGGGCGCGGATCCGCTCGGCGCGGGTTCCCCGGCCGGCCGTCGCCTGCCAGATCGCGGCGCCGTAGTCGGCCCCGCCCAGCACGACGTAGAGCATCAGGCCGGCGAGGACGAAGAGCAGCGGGACGTCAGCCACGGTCATGCGCGCCTCCGCTCGCAGCGTTGCGGATCCGGGAGGGCTGCGAGCCGACCGGCAGGGGCACGGACGCCAGTCGCCGCAGCAGCCAGGCGACGCCGATCGCCACGACGACGTAGAGCGCGGCGAGCGTGGCGTATCCCACCGGGATGCCGCCCGCGCCCGTGACCGCCTGCTCGGTGCGCATGACGCCGTAGACGACCCACGGCTGGCGGCCCACCTCCGTCGTCACCCAGCCGGCCACCAGGGCGACGAGCGACGCCGGCCCTGCGAGGACCACCGCACGGTGGAACCACGGCGAGTCGGGCAGTCGCCCGCGGCGCAGGCGCGTGAACAGGGTGATCGCGCCGATGAGCGCCAGCAGGGTGCCGATGCCGACCATCGTCTGGAAGGCGATGCGGACGACGTTCACCGGCGGCCGGTCCCGCGGCGGGACCGCCTCCAGCCCCCGCACCGTCGCGTTCGGGTCGTGGAAGGCCAGCAGGGACAGCAGCCTGGGGATGCCGACGCCGTACCGCACCTCCCCGTCCTGGTACCACCCGAGCAGATGCTCCGGCGCGCCCCGCTGGGTGGCGCCCACGCCCTCCAGGGCGGCGAGCTTCGTGGGCTGGCGCGCGGCGACGTCGCGCGCCGCCCAGTCCCCCACGAGGACCTGCACCGGCGCCGCGATGGCCGCCACCGTCAGGGGGATCGCCAGCGCGGCCCGCTCGTACCGGCCCCAGCGCCCGCGCAGGCGGCCGAACGCGTAGGCGGAGGCCACGACGAAGCCCGTCACGACGTACCCGGCGATGTACATGTGGGTGAGCTCGTGCCAGAGGTAGGAGTTGCCGAACAGCGCCCGCCACGGGTGCACGTCCACGACCCGGCCGTCGCGCAGCGCGAAGCCACCGGGGTGGTTCATCCACGCGTTGACGGCGATGACCATCCAGGAGCCGGTGAAGCCGGTGATGACGATGGGGATCCCGGTGAGCATGTGCCGGCGCGGGCGCAGCCGGTCCCAGCCGTAGACGTAGATACCGATGAAGATCGCCTCGAGGAAGAACGAGAAGCCCTCGATGGCGAAGCCGAGCCCGAAGACCCCGCCGAACGTCCCGGTGAACGCGGGCCACAGGAGCCCCATCTCGAAGCTCAGCACCGTTCCCGTGATGACGCCGACGGCGAACAACCCGGCCATGACGCGGGTCCAGCGGCGGGCGAGGGTGTGAAACGTCACGTCCCCCGTGCGGTGGTGCAGCCACTCGGCGAGGAGCACCATCGACGGGAACGCGATCCCGAAGCAGACGAGCGGGATGTGGACGGCGAAGGAGAGCGCCTGCATCTGCCGAGCCTGGTCCAGGTGCTCCTGCAGCGGCGCCGACAGCACGGCGAGCGTGCTCACGGACGGACTCCGAGGGGCCGGCGGACCGACCGCGCGAAGCGCTCGCGATCCGTGGCGTCCAAGAAGACCTCCGCGACGGCCGGGACCCGCCGCCGCAGCTCGCGCTCGATCTCGGTCGACGCCTCTTCGATGCGCTCCGAGTCGATCCCTGCCGCCAGGTCGACGCGGACCGCCACGAGCAGACGGTCGGGCGCGAGCGCCATCGTGAGCAGCTGCAGCACCTCCTCGACCTCCGGGCGGGCGTCGAGCACGGCGAGGATGTCGGCGCGCTCCTGCGGCGTGGCCGCCTGTCCCACGAGCAGCGAGCGCGCGTCGCGCGCGAGGAGCGCGGCCGCCACGACGAGCATCCCCGCGACCACGAGGGCGGCGACCCCCTCGTAGGCGGAGGAGCCCGTCAGCTCGTGCAGGGCGACGCCGGCGATCGCCACGAGGTTCCCGGTGACGGCCGCGGTGTCCTCGTACACGACGGTCTTGGTCGTCGGGTCGCGCGAGGCGCGCAGGTGTGCCCGCAGACTCAACCCGCCGTCCCGCGCCTCGCCGCGGGTCTGCCGCACGGCGCGGACGAGCGAGATGCCTTCCGCGACCAGCGCGAACGCGAGGATCGCGTAGGTCAGCGTGAAGCTGGACGCCTCACCGCCGCCGAGGATGGCCTCGACGCCTTGGTAGGCGGAGAAGCCGGCGCCCGCGACGAAGATGCCGACCGCGGCGACGAACGCCCAGAGGAACCGCTCCTGCCCGAAGCCGAACGGGTGCTCGTCGTCGGCGGCGCGGGTCGATCGCCTCAGGCTGGCGAGCAGGAAGCCCTCGTTCGCGGTGTCGGCGACCGAATGGGCCGCCTCCGCCAGGAGGGCGCTGGATCCGGAGAGCAGGCCCCCGGCGACCTTCACGAGCATGATGGCCGCGTTCGCGGCGAGCGCGACGAGGACCGTTCGCCGGGAGGCGGCGCCACGCGGATCGTCGACCAGGGGGTCCACGTCCCGGTCCATACCCGGCGCCGCGCTCTCATCCCCGGCCGATCCCGTGCGGGGTCCGACGTGCCTGAACCGGCCGCTCAGGCCGGGGCGGACCAGCCGGGCGGGGCCCCTCCGTCCGCCGGGGCGGGGCGGGCGAACAGCCAGCCCTGGCCGTACCGGCAGCCGTGGTCGCGGGCGTGGCGGCGCTGCTCGTCCGTCTCGATGCCGCCGCAGACGACCTCGGCCTCCACCGCCCGCCCGAGCCCGAGCAGGACCTCGAGGATGGCGCACGCCTTGGGGTCGGCGGGGATGCCGTCCATGAAGCGGCGGTCGATCTTCAGGATGTCGATCGACGACTCCCGCAGCCGGCTCAGGCTCGAGTGCTCCGTGCCGAAGTCGTCGAGCGCGAGCCGCACGCCCGCCGCTCTTAGTGCGGTCACCGTCTCCGCCAGCCGCTCGGGGGCGGTGGCCGCGAGCTGCTCGGTCATCTCCACGATCAGCGATCCACGCGCGACCCCGGCGGCGTCCAGCTCGGCCCGCACGAGGGGCACGAACTCGGGGCTGAGGATCTCCTCCCGCGAGGCGTTGATCGCGACGGAGGTCGGGAACCCGCGGGCGGCCCAGCCGGCGAGCTGACGGCACGCCGCGCGCACGACGAACCGCGTCAGCTCCGGCATCGCGCCGGAGCTCTCCGCCGCCGCGAGGAACGCGGCGGGCGGCAGCATCCCGCGGACCGGGTCGTTCCACCGCAGCAGCGCCTCGTAGGCGTGGGTGCGCCCGCTCGCCAGCTCCACGACCGGCTGGTAGTGCAGCTCGAAGCAGCCGGCCGCGAGCGCCGCCCGGATGCGGCTGCCGGCCGGATCGGCCGTTCCGGTGACAGCGGCCACGGCATCGCCGTCCGCCGCGCGGCGGGCGGCCAGGTCGATCGTGTCGCGCACGACGGCAGCGATCGTCTCCAGGTCCCCCAGGTCCTGGGCGGACCAGGTGCGCGGGCTACGGCCCAGGACGCACAGGGCGCCGAGCACGGGGCCGTCGGGGCTGCGGACGGGCACGCCCGCGTAGCTCGCGACGCCGAGCTCGGTGACCGCGGGATGAGCGGCCAGTAGGCGGTGCTCGGTGGCGTCGTGCACCACGAGCGGTGCGTCCCGTTCCACCACGATGCGACAGAGGGACTGGGACAGCGGGGTGCCGGTCATGGCGGGTGCCAGCCCACGCTGGCTCAGGAAGTGCTGACGGCGGGTGTCGAGCACGCTCAGCAGCGCGATCTCCGAGCGCAGCGCGCGCTGCGCGACGCCGGCGACCCACCCCAGGTCGCTGCGGAGCGCGCCGTCGACGAAGCAGTCCCGCTCCACCGCCTCCAGGCGTGTCGGGGCGGCCAACCGCGAGTCGGTCGTCAGGTCGTCGGTCGGATGTTCTTGGTGGTCGAGAGCCATGCGTTCGGGAGGTCCGTGGTCGAAGCAGGGCGCGGACGCAAGCCGTCGGGCCCGCGTGAGGGTGTCCGGGCCCGTTCCCTGTCGGCCCACCCTGTCCGCAGCCGCAAAGC
>JAOPZU010000528.1 GCA_025963955.1 Solirubrobacterales bacterium | reverse complement strand
GGCAGCAGGCCGTCGCTTGCGCTGCCCTTGCGGCCGAACGCGCCCTCGGTGCCCTTGAGCGCGAAGACGAGCGACGCGCGGCCCGCGGTCTCCTCGACGTCGTCGACCGAGGAGATCTTGCGGTCCTTGTACCAGCCGATGCGTGACGGGTCGGTCGACGTCTGCTCGACCCCGACCACCGGGATCCGCGACTTGCGCAGCCCCTCGACGAAGCCCTCGTCGAAGCGGTCGCGGGCGCTCTTGGCGTAGCCGCTTCTCAGGTCCACCGGGTCGTACACGACGACGACCGCGTCGAGCACCTGCAGCGCGCCGTTGAAGGTGTCGAAGACGGTCGGACGCTCGGCCTCCAGCAGGCGGGCGGGGTTGACGTACTGCGCGCCCATGCGGAAGCCGAAGTCCTGCACGAGGTCCAGGTCCGGCTCCGGCTTGGCCGCGAGCTCGCCGTACCGCGTCCCCGCGGCGATCCGCCCGGCGTCGCCCAGGTCCGCCGGGCTCCCGGTGGCAGCCGTCGAGCGGACGTCCGCGCCGCTGACCTGCAGCCCGTCGCGGATGTCGCCGGCGATGTCCTTGTCGCGGTTGCCGAGGAACACGACACCGATCGTCCGGCCGCTGAGCTCGCCCGAGACCAGCAGCGGATAAACGTCGCGCTCGAAGCGGTCGGCGCGAGCCACGTCGGCCTGGGCGGTCTGGACGCGGCGCTTGGCGCGGTCGACGTCCCGGCGCAGGGACTCCCGGATCTTCCGGTCGGCGGACGACACCAGGCCGGCGTCCCCGATCGCCACGCCCAACAGCAGCCCGACGGCCAGCGCGATGAAGACGGCGGTGAGCGAGAGCGCGTGGTAGCGGAAGTTGAGCATCAGGCGGGGCGGGTGGGACCGGGGTGAGCGGACGGCGTGGTCAGGATCACAGGTCGCCACCCATGAGGATGCGCAGCTTCAGCCACAGCAGGTCCGCGACGCCGCGGAGGCCGGGGGTCGCGAAGACGATCAGGCCGAACGTCAGCAGGCCGATGAGGGCCAGCCCGCCGACCGGCTTGAGGTCCGGCTGCGGCTGGTAGAGCCGGGACACGCCCTTCGCGTCCACGAGGATCTCGCCGATCCGCAGGCGCGTGAGGAACGTCGACGACATGCCCTTGCGCGCCTTGTCCATGAACTCGACGAGATTGGACTGCGAGCCGACCGACACGATCAGCTCCGCGCCCTTCTCGGCGGCGATGAGCATCGCGATGTCCTGACTCGTGCCCGGAGCGGGGACGACCTTGTGGGTGAGGCCGAGGCGTTCGAGGAACTCCCGGCCCGGCGCCCGGCCGTCGGGATAGGCGTGGACGACCAGCTCCGCCCCGCAGCGGAGGGTCGACTCCTGCGCGGAGTCCATGTCCCCCACGATCATGTCGGGCTTGAAGCCCGCCTCGATGATCGCGTTCGCGCCGCCGTCGACCCCGACGAGCACGGGCTTCTGGTCCCGGATGTAGGGGCGCAGGATCTCGAGGTCCTGCTGGTGGTCCACGCCGCGCACGACGACGAGCGCCGGGCGGTCGCGGAAGTCGGTGTCGAACATGGGCAGCTCGAGCTTGCCGCTGAGGAGCTCCTGCTCCTCGATGATGTACTCGAGCGTGTTCTTGGCGAACGCCTCCAGCGCCTCGCCGATGTCGGCCCGGCGCTGCTGGGTGGCCGCGAGGACGGCCTCCGGCTCCAGGACGGCGCCCGTCGCGAGCACCTGCCCGCCGCGCCGCACGTCCGGCCCGTGCACCTCGATCGGGTCGCCGTCGTGCAGCAGCTCGAAGAGCCGGTCGTCCGGCATGTCCACGAGGTGGATCCCGGCCTGGACGAGCAGCAGCGGGCCCATGTTCGGGTAGGACTCTGAGGCGCTGCGCCGGCAGTTCAGGACGCCGACGACGCCGGCGCCGATGAGGTCCTCGGCGGAGACGCGGTCCAGGTCGCGGTGGTCGATGATCGCGATGTCCCCAGCGCTCAGGCGCTTGACCAGGTGCTTGGTCTTCCGGCCGGGGCGGGCGGGTCCGTCGATGCGCCGGGGGTCGGACACGGCGACCGATACTACGTGTCGCGCCTGCGACAGCCCTGCACCCCCGGGGAACGTCCGGCCTACGCCGCCTTCAGCAGCTCCTTGGCGTGCCGGCGCGCAGCCACGTCGTCGGACTCGGCGCCGAGCATCCGCACGAGCTCGGGCACCAGGTCCTTGCTGCCGAGCGTCCTGACCGTCGTGCGGGCCGGGCTCGTCGAGGTGTCCTTCTCGATGCTGAAGTGCCGGGCCGCGAGCGAGGCGATCTGCGGCAGGTGGGTGATGCACACGACCTGCCGGCCCGCGGCGAGGTCGCGCAGCTGCTCCCCGACGGCGCGCGCGGTCTGCCCGCCGATGCCCGCGTCCACCTCGTCGAAGACGAGCGTCGCGCCCGAGCCGTCGTTCGCGACGCCCATCAGCGCGAGCATCACCCGCGAGAGCTCACCCCCGGACGCGATGTCCCGCAGCGGGCCGGCGGGCACGCCGGGGTTGGACGCGATGAGGAACTCGACGGCGTCCGCGCCCGCGGGCCCGGCGTCGCGCGGTTCCACCGCGATCTCGAAGACGGCGGCCTCCATCGCGAGCCGGGCCAGGCGCTCGCGGACCGCACCGGCCAGCACCGGCGCCTGGGCCACGCGTGAGTCGCGCAGCTCCTCAGCGACCAGTGCCCGCTGGGCCACGGCCTCTGCCAGCCGGGCCTGCGCAGCCTCCAGCGCGACCTCCGCCCCGGCCAGCTCGTCGCGGCGGGCCTGGCAGGCCTCCGCGTGCGCGAGCACCGCTGCGACCGAGCCGCCGTGCTTGCGCGCCAGACGGTCGAGCGCGCCCAGGCGCTCCTCGACCGCGTCGAGCTCGGCGGGGGAGCTCTCCAGGCCCTCGGCGTACCCCCGCAGCTCGGTGGCGAGATCCTGAGCCTCGATCGCCAGCGCGTGCCAGCGGGTGCTCAGAGCGTCGAGCTCCGGGTCGACCCCGGCCGCGGCCTCCAGCCCCCCGACGGCGACCGCGAGCAGCCCGGTGACGCCCATCCCCTCCTCGGGGGTGAGCGCCTCCGCGGCGCCCCAGGCCCCGGCGCGCAGCGTCTCCACGTGGCGCAGGCGGTCGCGGGTGGCGCGCAGCTCCGCCTCCTCCGTCTCGCTCGGACCCAGCTCCCGGATCTCGGCCAGCTCGAACTCGAGCAGGTCGAGCTCCCGGTCCCGGGCGCCGGCCCGCTCCCGCAGCCCGTCCAGCGACGCCTCGAGCATGCGGACCTCCTCGTGCAGCTCGCCGTAGCGCGCGCGCAGCGCCAGGTGGTCGGGCCCGCAGGCGGCGTCCAGCAGCTCGAGCTGCGCGGAGGCCAGCGTCAGACGGCGGTGCTCGTGCTGACCGTAGAAGGCGATGAGCCCGGCAGCGACGTCGCGCAGGTCCGCCACCGCGCACGAGCGGCCGTTCAGCGAGGCGCGGGTGCGCCCGTCCTCCCGCACCTTCCGGGCCAGGACGAGCTCCTCGGCGTCCGGCGCGATCCGCTCGGCGGCCACGAGCGCCTCGCGCAGCTCGTCAGGCAGCTCGAAGACCCCCTCCACGTAGGCCTCGGCGGCGCCGGGCCGCACGATGCCGCTGCGGGCACGCCCGCCCAGCAGCAGGTCGAGCGCGTGCGCAAGGACGGTCTTGCCCGCGCCCGTCTCCCCCGTGAGGACGTTCAGCCCCGAAGTCAGGTCCAGCGATGCCCGCTCGATGAGCAGGAGGTTCTCGACGTGGAGCTGCGACAGCACTCCTGTCTTGTACCGCGCCCCACGGATGGACCGGCGCGATCCGTGCGTCGCCCGGTCCGCTTCGGGCGCACGCCCGGCACAGGCTCAGGACGCCAGGCGCCCGAACTTCTCCCGGATCCGCCGGTAGAACGAGGAGCCGGGGACCTGGGCGAGGTCCGTCGCCTCGCGGACGAAGCGGGCGGCGATGTGCTCGCCCGGGCCGAGCTCGCCGACGGGCCGCCCGTCCACCGAGAGGTCGACCGGATCGCGGCCGCGGTTGTGGATGACCAGCTCGTCGTCCGGCGCGACCACCAGTGCCCGTGCCGTCAGCGAGTGCGGAGCGATGAACGAGACGACGTAGCCCTCCACGCCCCAGGCCAGCACGGGCCCGCCGTTGGCCAGGTTGTACCCGGTCGACCCCGCCGGGGTGGAGATCACCAGGCCGTCGCAGCGGACAGACCCCACCTCCTCGCCGCCCACGCCGTAGGCCAGGCGCGCGACGCGCTCGCCGACCTTGCGGTGGATGGAGATGTCGTTCACCGCGGCCTGCACCCCGCCCGGCAGCTCGAGCGCGATCGCCGGCAGCGTCAGCACCTCGAAGTCGCCGGAGAACGCCCGGTCGAAGCCGTTGTGGACCTCGTCCGGGTCGATCGTCGCGAGGAAGCCGACTTCCCCGAAGTTCACCGCGAACACCGGGACGCTCGTGCCGGCGTAGCGCCGCAGGGCCTTCAGGATGGTGCCGTCGCCGCCGAGGACGACGCACAACTCGACGTCGTCGCTCAGGGGCGCGTCCGCGTGGAAGACGTCGTCCCCCACGAGGGCGTGCTTCGCCGTCTCCTCCACGTCGAAGCGCAGGGTGACGCCCGCCGCTCTGGCGGCGGCGCGCAGGGCGCCGAGCGCGGCCTCCGTCTGCCCCGGCCGCTGGTGCGTGAGCACGGAGACCGTCCGGGCGCGCGGGCCGCTGCGGGGCGAAGCGGCCATTCAGATCCCCTCGACCCGCGTCAGCGCGGCGGGGACATCGGTCCACGCGCCGGCGCGACCGGCCTCGGCCAGCCACAGGAAGGTCTCATGGTTGCCCTTGGGTCCGGGGAGCCCCGACGGGGCGGCTCCGCACACCGCGGCACCCGCGGCGATCGCGGCGGCGGCGACGCCGGCCACCGCCTCGCGGCGGAGCTCCGGATCGCGGATGACCCCGCCCTTGCCGACCCGCGCGCGCCCCACCTCGAACTGCGGCTTGACCATCACGAGGGCGTCGAAGCGGGGTGCGGCGCACGCGAGGACGGCGGGCAGCACCTTGGCGAGGGAGATGAAGGAGACGTCCGCGACCACGAGGTCCGGCGCGTACGGGAGCATCGCGGGCTCGACGGCCCGTGCGTTGCAGCGCTCGAGCACGGTGACGCGATCGTCCGAGCGCAGCTTCCAGTTCAGCTCCCCGTACGCGACGTCGAGCGCGACCACGTGCTCCGCGCCCTCCTGCAGCAGGTGGTCGGTGAAGCCGCCGGTCGAGGCGCCCACGTCCAGGGCCCGCCGGCCGGCGACCGGGACGCCGAGCGCCTCGAGCGCGTTCTGCAGCTTCGTCCCGCCGCGGGAGACGTGCCGCGGCTGGGCGTCGACGCTCACCTCGGCGTCCTCGAGCACGAGCTGCCCCGGCTTCTGCGCGCGCTCCCCGGCGCCGCCGAGGCGGACCTCGCCGGCCATGATCGATGCCGCCGCGCGGGTACGGGAGTCGAACAGCCCGCGCTGGGCCAGGAGGGTGTCCAGGCGGACCTTGGGCATGCGGGCCCAGCGTACCGGCCGCGGGCGGTGTGACCCACGTCACACCTCGTTGCGCGCGCAACGACCACACTCCATGGCCCGATGACCGCGCTCCGCCTCATCCCCCTCCCGATCCACGCCGCCCTGCGTCTGCTCACCGGGCTGGCGACCATGGCGGCGCCGTTCCTCTTCGGCTTCCAGGTGCCCGCGACGATCATCGCGATCGTCATCGGCTCGATCGTGGTCGGCGTCGCCCTGACCGCCACGCCCGATGAGCGCGGACTCACCCCGCTGCCCGTGAGCACGCTGCACGCCCTGGACTGGGCGACCGTGATCGGCCTCATGGCGACCGCCGCCATCGTCGCCATCGACGGTGACGCGCCCGCCGGCGCCACGCTGCTGCTGATCGCGCTGGCACAGCTCGTCGGCAACCTCACCACGCGGTACAGCCTCCGCGCGTAGTACCGAAAACTTCCCCCATAGATCCATAAGCTGGACCCCAATAGCAGTATCTCTCCTCCCCGGAACGGCCCGCTCATCGAGTGGGCCGTTCTGTTTCCGGGACCGGGCGAACCCGTCCGGCAGCCGCGTCAGCCCGGTTCGGAGACGACCAGCCGCAGCGACCCGTCAAAGCGGTCCAGGGCACGCAGCTGGCCGTGGTGGCCGTCCCAGAGGCCGGACTCCAGCGCCGCGGCCAGGCGGGCGACGATCCGGTCCTCCACCCCCGGGTCCAGCAGCGCCCACATGGACTGCGCGCTGCGCACGGCCGGGTCCAGCAGGGCCTCGGGTCGGTTCCAGAAGGCCTCGAAGAAGCCGTCGGTGCAGTCGGCGGGGGTGTTGAGCCGGACGATCCGGGTGCGTCCGCCGAGGGCGTCGGCGATCGCCTCCACGTCCGGGAAGCGCGGCCGCTCACGGGCGAGGCCCTCCGCGAGGTAGTCGTGCTGCCACGGCGGGAGGTGCTCGAGGTCGAACGTGAAGACCACGACGGGCCCGCGCGCCACACGGCGCAGCTCCGTGAGCCCGGCTTCGGGCGGGGACCAGTGGTGGATCGTCACGCACGCCAGTGCGGCGTCGAAGCTGTCGTCGTCAAACGGCAGCGCCTCGGCCCGCGCGTCGAGGGCGGGGGCGGCGCCCGGCGGGCGCTGGGCGCGCATCGTGGCGCTGGGCTCGACGGCCAGCACGTACCGGTCCTCCGGTTCGTAGGAGCCGGTGCCCGCCCCGACGTTGAGGACCGTTCGCGCGTCGCCGAGCTCCTTCAGGATCCGCGCGGCGATGCGCGGGTCGGGCCGCCGGTGCTCGGCGTAGGTGCGCCCGTGCTGCTCGTAGTCCACGTGGTCGGGCATCGCCCGCACGGTACTGCGGACGGCCGGAGGGGCGGCGCGTCAGCGGACAAGCGCCGCGGCCGCGTAGGCGCCCATCGCCGCGAGCGAGGCGCCGGCCTCGTCGACCGCGCCCGCCCAGCGCAGGTAGCCGTGGGTGTGGCCGGCCACGTCGCGGAGCGTGACCTCCACGCCCGCGGTCCGCAGCCGCTCGGCGTACGTCAGCGCGTCGTCGCGCAGGACGTCGTGGGAGGCGGCCAGCACGAACGCGGGCGGCGCGCCCGTCAGGTCCTGCGCGAAGACCGGCGACAGGTCGGGATCACGCAGGTCG
>JAOPZU010000506.1 GCA_025963955.1 Solirubrobacterales bacterium | reverse complement strand
CTCCAGCGGGCGCGCCAACCGGCGGCCGATGACCAGCGCGGCCAGTGCCGCGAGGACGATCACGCCGGCGCCCAGGCCGCCGATGAGCAGCCACGCCTCGCGCGTGTCGTGGGCGGCGCTCGCCATCGAGCGCTCAGCCCGCAGCGCGCCCGTGACGCGCTCGCCGGCGAGCACGCCCGGGAACTCGGCCTTGATCGCCGCGGCCGGATCGCCGAGCTCGACGACGACGCTCGCCTCGCCGAGGGCGTCCTGCCCGCCGGTGACGGCGTCCACGCGGAACTCGCGCAGGCGGGCGTCGACCCCGGTGGCGGCGTTGACGGCGCGGAAGATCGCGTCGATCGGGCCGTCCCCGGTGAAGCGCCCCTCGACGAGCTCGCCGTCCGGCATCTTGACCCCGACGGTGGCGTGCGGCGGGCGGCGCGAGGAGGCCTCCACGTCGAACCACTCGAGCGTGTAGCCGGCGATCTCGTCGCGCAGCTCGTCGGTGACGAGCGCCTCCAGGTCCATCGCGGTGACCTGCTTCTTCTTGTCCGCGATCTCCTTGAACTTCTTGAAGGCCGTGTTCAGCGTGGCGCCGTCGATGACGAAGCCGAGGTCCTGCAGCGCCTGCTTCAGCGCGGCGCGCCCGGAGTGCTTGCCCAGGACGAGCGAGTTCGCGTCCAGCCCGACGGTGCGGGCGTCCATGATCTCGTAGGTCTCGCGGTGCTTCAGGACGCCGTCCTGGTGGATCCCGGACTCGTGCGCGAAGGCGTTGCGCCCCACGATCGCCTTGTTCGGCTGGATCGCGTAGCCCGTGAGGCGGCTGACGAGGCGGCTCGTGCGGGCGATCTCGACGGCGTTGACGTTCGTGTGGAGGCCGACGCTCGAGCCGCGGGTGTGGAGCAGCATCACGAACTCCTCCAGGGCTGCGTTGCCCGCGCGCTCGCCGATGCCGTTGATGGCGGTCTCGACCTGGCGAGCGCCCGCCTGGACCCCCGCGAAGGAGTTGGCGACGGCCAGGCCGAGGTCGTTGTGGCAGTGCACCGAGAGCACCGCCTTGCGCAGGTCCGGGACCAGCTCGTAGAGCCGGCGCAGGAACGCGCCGTACTCGTCGGGCATCGTGTAGCCGACGGTGTCCGGCACGTTGATCGTCGTCGCGCCCTCGTCGAGCGCGATCTGCAGGACCTCGGCGGTGAAGTCGACGTCCGCGCGGGTGGCGTCCATCGGCGAGAACTCGACGTCCTCGCACAGCGCCTTGGCCTGCGCGACGGACGCGCGGGCCAGGCCCTTGACGTCCTCGCGCGTGGACATGAGCTGATGCTCGATGTGGATGTCCGAGGTCGACAGGAAGGTGTGGATGCGCGGGCGCTCGGCGTCCTTGACCGCCTCGTACGCGCGGTCGATGTCCGCGGCGTTCGCCCGGGCCAGGCCGCAGATCACGGGGCCCTGGACCTGCTGCGCGATGGCCTGCACGGCCTCGAAGTCGCCCGGCGAGGCGATGGGGAAGCCGGCTTCGATGACGTCGACACCCAGGCGCGCGAGCTGGTGCGCGATCTCGAGCTTCTCGGTGGTGTTCAGCGAGATGCCCGGCGACTGCTCGCCGTCGCGCAGCGTCGTGTCGAAGATGACTACGGGTTCACTCGGGGTGGTGCTCATGTCGATCGGTGCCTTTCTGGGGCGCTCATCCTGCGGTGTCTTCTCCAGTGGTCTCGCGGCTTCAGGCGGCCGCCACGCGCTGATTCATTCCCCTAGCGGGGAAGCAGGAGAAGCAGAAGCAGAAGAGCGGGCCGGTGCGACATGCATCGACAACGGTAGCGCACCCCACCCCGGTCTGGGAAGGGCGAGAACGCTCGTTCCACGCGGCGGCGCGTCAGGGGACGAGGACGACCTTCCCGACGTTGCGGCGCTCGGTGATGATGCGGTGCGCATCACCGGCGCGGTCGAAGGGCACGACGTCGGAGACGACCGGCACGATCGTCCCGTCCGCCATCAGCTCCAGCAGCGGGGTGACCCACGGCTCCAGCGTGCCGCGATCCTTCCAAAGGGTGAGCATGTTCAGCCCGATGACGGTCTTCGAGTCCCCCATCTGGTCCATGATGTTGAAGCCCCGCACCATCCGCAGCGCCTGCGGGGCGGCCTTCAGCAGGTTCTTCTTCTCGCCGTCGACGACGGAGGACGCGCCGAAGGCGACGACCCGGCCACCGGCGCGGAGCATCTTGTAGGAGCGTCGCAGTGACGCGCCACCCACCGCGTCCATGATCAGGTCGAAGGACGGCAGGCCCCGCTCCCAGCCCTTGCGGGTGTAGTCGAGCGGGTGCTGGACCCCGAAGCCCTTGATGGCCTCGTGCTTGCCGGGCGAGGCGGTCCCCCAGACCTCGGCCCCGTACCGGCGGGCGATCTGCGTCGCCGCGATGCCGACGCCGCCGCCCGCGGCGTGGACGAGCACGCGGTCCCCCTCGCGCAGCGAGCCGTAGCCCACCAGGCCGGCCCACGCGGTGGCGTAGTTGACGGGGATCGCCGCGCCCTGCTCGAAGCTGAGGTCGTCCGGCAGCGGGACGACGTCCCCGGCGCCGACCACCACCACCGTGGCGTAGCCGCCGAACTGGGTGCCGGCCATCACGCGGTCGCCGACCTTGACCGCCGCGACGCCCTCCCCCGTCTCGGCGACCGTCCCGCTGACCTCGTAGCCGACCACCGCCGGGAGCGGCGGCGCGTCGGGGTAGAGGCCCAGGCGGGCCATGATGTCCGCGAAGTTCACGCCTGCGGCCTTCACGTCGATGCGCACCTGGCCGGGGCCGCAGACCGGGTCGGGCCGCTCCTGGACCTGGAGCGTGTCGTAGGAGCCGGTGGCCGTGATGACGATGACGCGCATGGAGCGCAACCTACCCGCTGGTCTGGCCGCTCGGCCAGGTTTCTGGTCGCCTGCGCGGACCACGAGCGACGGCCAGGGAGCTCACGAGACGAAGTCCTTGTCGGTGATGCGGGCGCCGAGGGCGGGGTCGACCGCGGCGGTCCTGCCCCGGAAGAACTCCGGGTTGCTGCGCCACTGGGCGGCGAGCAGGACCAGGCCCATGATGATCATCACAGCGGTGATCACAACGGGGGAGCCGACCCCGAGGAACGGCTTGGCGTACCCGCCGTCGGTCTTGGAGTACTCGATGATCGACTTGACGAAGATGAAGGCGAGGACCGCCGCACCCAGCAGCGGCAGGAACGCGAGGTAGAGGAAGTTCTTCGCGCTGGAGAGCAGGTGGTGCCGGTAGAACCACGCGCAGGCCACGCCGGTCAGCCCGTAGTAGAAGGCGATCGTCATCGACAGCGAGGTGAAGGCGTCGGCGATGAGGTTCTCGCTCGTCAGCCGCAGGAAGGCGAAGACGGCGATCGAGACCGCACCCATCCAGATCGTCGAGGTGGACGGCGTCAGGTAGCGCGGGTGGACGTCGCCGAAGCTGTCCGGGATCGCCTTCTTCCGGGCCATCGAAAGCGACGAGCGCGTCGCCGGCAGGATCGTCGTCTGCGTCGACGCCGAGGCGCTCGTGAGCACGGCGATGATCAGCAACTTGTCCAGCGGCGAGCCCAGCACGTCCTTCGCGTTCGGC
>JAOPZU010000445.1 GCA_025963955.1 Solirubrobacterales bacterium | reverse complement strand
GGCCTCGTCGGCGTCGGGCAGCGCGGTCCCGGGCGCCATGTCCAGGAGCAGCAGCGCGAGCTCGACCGCGGACTTGCCGTCGACCATCGCGTGGTGGACCTTCATGACCATCCCGACGGTGCCGTCGTCCAGCCGGGGCGCCAGCACGATGCGCCACAGCGCGCGGTCCCGCTCCAGCGGCTGCGAGAGGCACTGGTCGGCGAGCTCGTCGAAGCGCGCGCGGGGGAGGGCCTCCCACGGGTCGCTCATCGCGACCACGTGGTGTTCGACCGCGAATCGCTCGTCGTCGATCCACACCGGCTCGCCGAGCCCGGCGGGCGGGAAGGCGAGGCGCTGACGGAACCGCGGCGCGTGCCTCAGGCGCCCCGAGACCGACTGTCGCAGCTCGCCGATGGTCGGGCGGTCGCGCTCGCCCGGGCCCGCCGGCCGCGGGGAGAAGATGCCCTTCCAGCCGACGTGCATGTGGGCGGTGGGGGACTCGACGCGGAGGAAGGACGAGTCCAAGGGAGTGAGCCGGCTGCGTACCATCGTGCCGCCGATCCTGGCGCGTGCGTGTGCGACCGCCTACCGACCGGCGGGCTGACATCGCGTCAGGGCCGGCGGACCGGCGGGCGGGTCCCCGCCGGATCTGCACGGATCCGGTGCGTCCGGTGGCAGGCTATTTCCGCTGGCCGGGACGCTTGACGGCGATGGGCGGGCGCTCGTTCCCGTCGGCCGCCACCGCGATCGGCACGCCGTACTCGAGGCTGCCGTCGTCGTGGATCCACGCCAGGCGATAGCTCGTGGCCCCGACGAACGGCGCCCCGCGCAGGAAGAACCCGCCGCGGTCGGTGAGGAACTCCGGCCGGGACGGATCACCGCAGCTCGGCCCGTAGGTGAGGATCGGGGCCCACGCCCCGGAGCCGGGGTCCTGCCGCTCGACCCGGACGGTGCGCGAGGCGCGGCCGGGCCGCACCTCCCCGAAGAGCAGCACGGTGCGGCCGGCGCCGCTGCCCTGCGTCTGGGCCCAGAACGGAAGCTTGAACGCCTGCACCGCCGGCTTGGCCTCGCCCTTGGCGTCGAAGAGCCCGGTCTGCCAGTCGCGGTAGTACTGGCGCGTGTTCCGCTTGCGCCCGGACTCCGCGGGATCGATGTCGCGCATCAGGAACTGGGCCATCATCGTCGTCGACGGGTCCTTCCACGCCAGGTACGTGGACCAGCCGATGAACGCGGCCTGCTGGTCACGGTCGAAGGGCTGGAAGGGATCGTCCTGCCGGCTCTCGTACCCGTATTCGGTCTCGTAGATCGGCAGGCGGGTGGTGATCCTACCCAGGAGGTTCAACTGCTCCAGCAGCTCGCCGAGGCGGTCTGCGTCGGCGATCGGGACATCGTCCACCACCGAGTCGGACACGTCGGGCGCCACGGTCCGGGAGTACGGATGGTGCGCGTAGCCGTCGGCCCGCAGCGGCGAGTAGTTCGCGCACTCGGGGACCTTCAGCGGCTTCAGCATGTCGTCCACGCAGGCCAGCGCGCGGAGGAACTGCAGCGGCGGGACGCCACCCTTCCCCGGGACGGTCGAGCCGCTGGAGGCCGTGCCGCCCACCAGGACGCGGTCCTGACGCGAGACCCGCTTGATCGCGTCGTAGGCGGCGTTGTGCATCGCGCGGTAGATGTGTGGCGACTCGGGGCGGAAGCCGCCGTTGCCGTCGCGGATCCACTGCGGCTTGAGGAAGGACGGGTGGTTCGGCTCGTTCCAGGTGGTGAACATCCGCACGGCGGGGAGCTTCTGGCCGGGGGCGGCGGGATCGGGGTAGGCGCCGGAGTAGCGGCGCGCGACGGCGGTGGCGAAGTCGCCGAACGCGGCCGCGTCGACGAAGTAGCGCTCCCTTCTCGGGTCGGGGGCGGCCTGCCCGACGGCCCAGCGGGGGGCCCAGAACGCCAGGTCGATCATCACCTTCAGGTCGGCGGCGCTCGCGGCCTTCACCGCCGTGTCCAGCGCGGTGAACGCCGTTCTCGGGTACGTCCGGGAGTCGCTGGCGTCGAAGGGCGCCGGCGGGACCTGCGTCGCCGTGGGCTCCGGGGCGATGGCCGACCAGCCCGCCGTCAGCCGGATCCGGTCGGCGCCCAGGCCGGCCAGCCGGCGCGCGCTGGCCTGCACCGCGGCAGGCGGCCGGTGGAGGAACTGCGCGTCGTCCTGGACGACGGTCTCCATGTACTTGGTGCCCACTCCGGTGCCCGCCAGGATGAGGGACACCAGTGAGCACACGAGCGCTCCCACCTTTTCTGCTTCCTCCCCGTCCCTGTGGAGTGAGACCGCGAGCCCGTGGTTCGCGACCTCCTGAACACCTCGTCTCGGGCAGAGCCTCGCGCGTTCGCGCGCCCACGTCAATCCGCTCCCCACCGGGCCCCCGCGCGCGCGGGAGGTGACCGCACGGCCCCGGACGGCCTCGGCGAACTATGATCCGCGCGTTATGAATGCCGCCCCCGCCGTTCAGCGCAAGATCCGTGTCGTCGTCGCGAAGCCCGGGTTGGACGGGCACGACCGGGGGGCCAAGATCATCGCCCGGGCCCTGCGGGACGCCGGCATGGAGGTCATCTACACCGGCCTGCACCAGACCCCGGAGCAGATCGTCGAGACGGTGATCCAGGAGGACGCGGACGCCGTCGGCCTGTCGATCCTCTCCGGAGCGCACATGACGCTCGTGCCGAAGGTCGTCGACCTGCTGGCCGCCCAGGGCATCAACGACGTCCTCGTGACCGTCGGCGGGACGATCCCGTCGGACGACATCCCCGAGCTGAAGAAGCTCGGCGTGGCGGAGGTCTTCACCCCGGGCGCCCCGACGCAGGCCATCATCGACTTCATCCAGGGAGCCGTGAAGGAGCGCGAGTAGCGCTCCACACCACCTCCCGCGCCGTACCCGCAGAAGCCGCACCATCGGCGCCGTGCCCGATTGACTGATCAGTCAACAAGCTCGGTAGACTTGGCGGCCCAGCTTGCAGCGAAGCGTTTTTGAGACTTGGGTCGCGCCGCCCCCTCCCGGGCGGGCACAGGAAACCAAAACAGCAGGAGGCCTGAAGTGAAGATCTGTGTCCTCGTAAAAGAGGTTCCTGACGCGGCGGTGCAGAAGCGCATCGACCCGTCCACCGGACGCATGGACCGCGGCGGGGAGAAGAACCTCAACCCGTACGACACGCACGCCATCGAGGCGGCCATGCAGATCAAGGAGGGTGGAGCCCCCGTCGACGAGATCGTCGCCGTCACCATGGGCCCCAGCTCCGCCGTCCGCGCCCTGCACAAGGCCGTGTCCCTCGGCGCCGACCGCTCCGTGCACCTGAGCGACGACGCCCTCGCCGGCTCCGACGTCGCCGCGACCGGCTACGCCCTCGCCCAGACGCTCAAGCGCGAGAACCCGGACCTCGTCCTCCTCGGTCAGCAGTCCGACGACGGCGAGTGCTACACGATCGGCGCCGTCGTGGCCGAGCACCTGTCGATGCCGTCGCTCACCCAGGTCATCAAGCTCGACCTGGCCGGCGAGGAGCTCACCTGCGAGCGCCAGGCCGAGTACGGCTATGACACCGTGAAGATCCAGACGCCCGCCGTCATCTCCGTCGGCGACGCGATCAACGAGCCGCGCTACCCGTCGCTGAAGGCGATCATGGGCGCGAAGAAGAAGCCGCTCGACACCGTCGCGACCGGCGACGTCGAGATCGACGCCTCCAAGGTCGGCGGCGACAACTCGGGCGCCCAGTGGACGTCCGCCAAGGCCCCGCCGTCCAAGGCGGCCGGCCTCATCATCGAGGACGAGGACACCGACGAGACCGTCGGCAAGATCGTCGCCTGGCTCGACGAGCGCAAGCTCCTCTAGGAAAGGGAAACACCCATGTCCAACATCCTGGTCTACGCGCTGCACTACGACGGCGCGATCAACAAGAACTCCCTCGGCGCCATCTCCGAGGGCGCCCGCCTGGCGAAGCAGCTCGGCGGCGAGGCGCACGCGATCCTCGTGGGCGAGAACATCCCGCAGGAGCTGGCGGCCGGCCTCGGCGAGTACGGCGCGACGAAGGTCCTCACGGCGGACGGCCCGGACGGCCTCGGCCAGCCGGTCGTCGACGCCATGGCGTCCGCGATCCAGAACGGCGACTACAAGTACGCCCTCTTCGGTGGCGGCCTGCTCGGCTTCGAGGTCGGTGCCGGCCTGGCCGCGCGCCTCGGCGCCGGCGTGGCGATGGAGATCACCACGGTCCGGGCGGAGGGTGGCGAGCTGATCGCCGAGCGCCCGATCCTCGGTGACTCGTCGATCTCCGAGATCAAGTACCGCTCCGACGTCGGCATCATCATCGGCCGCCTGAACGCCTTCGAGATCACCAAGGACGGCGCGGGCGCCGCGACCGTCGAGGCGATCACGTACGAGCCGAGCAAGCAGTCGGCGCAGGCGCAGATCGTCACCCGCGGCGAGCAGCGCGGCGCGGACGTCGACATCGAGGGCGCGAACGTCCTCGTGGCCGGTGGCCGCGGCCTGGGTAAGGCGGAGGGCTTCGACCTCTGCAACGACCTGGCCGGTGCCTTCGGCGGCAACTCCGCCGTCGCCGCGACCCGCGCGGTCGTGGACGCCGGCTGGTACCCGTACGCCGGGCAGATCGGTCAGACCGGCAAGACGGTCGCCCCGAAGCTGTACCTCGCCGCGGGCATCTCGGGCGCGATCCAGCACAAGGTCGGCATGCAGGCCTCGGAGAACATCGTGGCGATCAACAAGGACGCCAACGCTCCGATCTTCGAGTTCTCGGACCTCGGCATCGTCGGGGACCTGAACAAGATCCTGCCCAAGCTGACCGAGGCCATCAAGGCCAAGAAGGGCAGCTAGTCATGGCCGCCACCAACGGCAAGGTCGTCACGGCGCCGGGTGCGTTCCCGCCGCCGGTCGACTCGCAGAAGGAGTTCGTCAAGCACGGGCTCGACGGCGAGGACGAGATCATCGAGGTCGGCGTCGCCATCGTTGGTGGCGGTACGGCCGGTCTCGCCTGCGCGAACCGGCTCCTGCAGCTCCTCGCGGACGATCCGGACACGCTGGAGCGTCTCGGGGAGGTGCCCGTCGCGGTCATCGAGAAGGCCAAGGTCTGCGGCGGGCACAACCTGTCCGGTGCCGTCATGCGCCCGGAGCCGCTCCTGGAGCTGTTCCCGGACATGACGCGCGAGGACTGGCGCAAGGAGGGCTTCGCGTACGGCGAGGTGCACAAGGAGTCCGTGTACCTGACTCCGACCGCGAAGACGAAGCTGCCGCTGTTCCCGATCCCGCCGAACTTCAAGAACCACGGCAACGAGGTCATCTCGGTCGCCGCGCTCGCGCGGTACCAGGCGCGCATCGCCGAGGAGGCCGGCGCGTACATCCTCACGGAGACCGCCGCCACGCAGCTCGTGGTCGAGGACGGCAGGGTCGTCGGCGTCCGTTCGGGCGACAAGGGACGCGGCAAGGAGGGCCAGGAGCTCGGCAACTTCGAGCCCGGTGCGGACATCAAGGCCGCCGTCACCGTTCTGGCGGAAGGCTGCTGGGGCCACATCACCGGCGCCGCGATCCGCGAGTTCGACCTGGGCAAGGGCCGCGAGCCCCAGACCTGGGAGCTGGGGGTCAAGGAGGTCTGGAAGGTCAAGGAGCCCCTTGACCGCGTCATCCACACGATCGGCCCGTGGCCCGTCAAGCTGTCGGCCAAGTACGGCCAGATCGGCGGATCCTGGATCTACCCGATGAAGGACGAGAAGACCGGGGACGACCTGGTCTCCATCGGCTTCGTGGTCGACCTGGACTACGCGGACGCCACCACGTCCGCGCACGACCTGCTGCAGCTGTTCAAGACGCACCCGCTGGTCCGGAAGATCCTCGACGGCGGCGAGCGTGTCGGCTGGGGCGCCAAGGCGCTCCCGGGCGGCGGCTACTGGTCGATGCCCAAGCTCACGATGCCGGGCGCGCTCATCGTCGGCGACTCCGGCGGCATGGTCGACACGGTCGCGCTGAAGGGCGTGCACCACGCGATCAAGTCCGGGCACCTCGCGGCCGAGGCGATCTACGAGTCGCTCGTGAACGGCACCTCCTCGCTCGAGTCCTACGAGGAGGCGATCGAGGAGTCCTCGGTCGGCAAGGAGCTCTACCAGGAGCGCAACACCCGCCAGCCGTTCCAGAAGGGCTTCGTCCGCGGAGCGCCGCTGGTCAACCTGAACATCGCCACCAAGGGCAGGCTCCCCGGCGGCCGGTGGAGCTGGCACCGGCAGGACGCGAAGCCGATGTTCATCGGCAAGACGTCCAAGAGCTACCCGAAGCCGGACAACAAGTACACGTTCGACAAGCTGTCGTCGGTCTTCATCACGGGCAACTCGACCCGCGACGACGCGCCGAACCACATCCGCGTGCAGAAGCGCGTGCCGCGCGAGGTCGCGGAGACGTGGCGCTGGATGTGCCCGGCCGGGGTGTACGAGATCCCGGAGGACGCGCCCGAGACCGGTCCGGTCGACGTGACGGTCAACTACACCAACTGCGTGCAGTGCGGCGCCATCACCGCCAAGGGCGGTCGCCTCACGACCCCCGAAGGTGGAGACGGTCCGCTCTACCAGCTGACGTAGAGCCGCCTGCATCGGTCGTGCGCGACGGGCGTCCTGCGGGGCGCCCGTCGTCGTTCCGGATCGCCCCACCGGCGTCCGCGCACGGGCGCGCGCCGCAAACCCGCAACCTCGGCCCCCGCGGGCGGTTGATGCGGGGGCGATGCCGCGTTCGTCCCTCCTCACCGT
>JAOPZU010000444.1 GCA_025963955.1 Solirubrobacterales bacterium | reverse complement strand
TTCCGCTGGGCGACCGCCGGCCCGGTGGGGCCCCTGCTCGCCCATCCGGACGGGACGCTCGAGCCGCTCCACCCCGTGGCCACGCCGTGCGCCGGCTCGCCGGCGCTGCGACTGCCCGCGGCCGAGGCGGAGCGCCGGCTGGAGCCGGGCCAGCGGCTGCTGCTCGTCTCGGACGGGGCGCTCGACAGCGTCGACGCGAACGGCCACGCCCTCGGGCTGGACGGGCTGAGGGACGCACTGCGCCGGAGCGCCGGCCGCTCCGCCGCGGTGACCGTGCACGAGCTCGAGCGCACCATCCACGCCCGGTCCGTGGACTCACTCATGGACGACGTCGCCCTCGTCGTCCTCGCGCCCCATCAGGAGAAGCCGTCATTTTACTGACAGGTGCGGGCGTGTAGCTGCCCCACGTCGGGGCAGGCTCTGTCCCACCTATGGACTGGAGCCTGCAGACCGCGCCGACGGATGACTCCCTGCGGATCACCGCCACCGGGGAGCTCGATCTCGTGACTGCTCCGCTCCTGGCCCGGGCGCTTCGCGAGGCCGCCGTCGAGGCCGACCGCGCCATCCTGCTGGACCTCACCGGCGTCACCTTCATGGACTCCTCGGGCCTGGCCGCCGTCCTGGAAGCCGTCCAGCGCAGCCGCGAGAGCGCGGGGACGCTGCGCATCAGCCCCGGGAACGGGGCAGTCGTCCGGGTGCTCGAGCTCGCCGGCCTGCTCGACGGCCTCCCGCTCGTGGAGCGCGCATGACGGCCGGCGGCGCCCTGGTGGCCGACGGCGACCGGGACCGCGCGGAGGCCGTGCGCGCGGAGCTCACGCGACACGGGCACATCGTGCGGATCGTCGCGGACCGCGAGACGCTGCTCGAGCACGTCAACGACGAGGACGTCCGGCTGCTCATCCTCGCCCCCACGTTGGGGGACGAGCCCGTCGGGACGGTCCTGGAGGCGCTGCGGTCCCTGCGCCCGACCAGTCCGGCGGTCGTGGTCGTCGCGGGAACGGCGGAGGAGCTCACCGACGAGGTCACGCGCAGCGTCGTGCAGCTCGGTGCCTCCGACGTGTGGGAGCTGCCGCACACCGTCTCCGCCACGGACGTCCGCGTCCGCCTGGTGCTGGCGGAGTTCTACGCGCGCCTGCAGGCCGAGCACGTGCGCGTCGGCGGGGAGTTCGCGATCCTGCGCCGGGCCCTGGACCTGACCGGCACCGGGTTCGTCCTCACCGACCCGAGCCTCGAGGACAACCCGATCGTCTACGCCAACGAGGCGTTCTTCTCCATGACGGGCTACCGCGCGGACGAGGTGCTGGGCCGCAACTGCCGCTTCCTGCAGCGGGACGTGGCCGACCCGGAGTCGATCGCCGCGATCCGCGACGCCGTGCGCGAGCAGCGCCCCGTCGCCGTGACGGTGCGCAACGCCCGCGCGGACGGCACGGTCTTCGACAACGAGGTCCACATCGCCCCCGTGCGGGACGAGCACGGCCAGGTCGTGCGCTACGTCGGCGTGCAGATCGACGTCACCGGGCAGCGCGAGGGACGCGCTGACCGGCTGGCGCTCGCGGAGGGCTCCCGCCGGCTGGCCGAGGCCGCGCTACGCCGCACGCGCTTCCTCTCCGACGCCTCGCCGCGCCTGGACGCGACGCTCGACCGCCGTGCCGCCCTCGACGCGCTGGCCCTGCTGGCGGTTCCTGCGCTCGGCACCGCGTGCGTCGTGCTGTCAGTCCAGGACGGCGTGGTCCGCCGGGACAGCTCGGCCGGCGCCACGCCGGCGATCCAGGCGGCGCTCGACGCCCTCCCGGAGGTGCGCACCGCCGAGGAGGACGACCCGATCGTGCTCGCCGCGCGGTCGCAGGACCCGATCCCGCTGGACGTCGCCCGGGCCTCCGCCGCGCTCAGCGGCTCCGGGGCCGCCGGGCGGGCGCTCGTCGGCTTGCAGGGCTTCGCGATCCCGCTCCCCGCGCGCGGGCGGACGATCGGCGTGCTCGTCGTGCTCGGGTCGGGCCCGCTCGGGGGCGAGGACGCGGCGCTCGCGCAGGATCTCGCCTCGCGGGCCGGGCTGGCGGTCGACAACGCCCGGCTCTACGAGGAGCAGCGGCAGGTGGCCGAGCAGCTGCAGCGCGAGACCCTGCCGGAGCGCCCGCTGCGCCTGCCGCGGGCGACCGTCGCCACGCGCTACCGCGCCGGGGGCGCCGGGATGCGCGTCGGCGGGGACTTCTTCGACGCCTTCCCCACCGAGGACGGCGCCACCCTGCTGGCCATCGGCGACGTCACCGGCAAGGGCGCGTCGGCGGCGGCGCTCGCGACGATCGCGCGCTCGACGCTGCGCACCGCGGGGATGTACGAGATCTCGGCCGCGGCGGTGCTCCGCACGCTGAACCTCACGCTGCTGCGCCACCGCGCGGAGACCACCCGCGGACGCTTCGTCACGGTCGCGGCCGTCCGGCTGGAGGAGTCGGGCGCTGATCGCGTCCGCGCCACAGTGTGCCTGGCCGGGCACCCCGCGCCCGTCGTCCAGCGCGCGGACGGCCACGTCGAGCCGGTCGGGCAGGGAGGCACGCTGCTCGGCTTCGCGCCCGAGCCGCGGCTGCGGGAGGTGAGCGTCGAGCTCGCCCCGCAGGACCGTCTCGTGCTCTTCACGGACGGCCTCTCGGAGGCACTGGAGAGCGTCGACCCACAGGCGTCCGTCGGGGCGCTGGTCGCGGAGCACCGTGAGTCCTCGCTCGACGACCTGGCGGACCACCTGCTGTCCAGGGCCGCCCGCGGGCGCCGGGTCGACGACGTGGCGATCTGCGCCATGGAGGTAACCCCCACGCGCGAGCGGGCGCTGCACAGTGTGTAGGCGGACCGACACCGACGCTTGATCGGCGCTTCTCCGGGGCAAAGCACCGAGAAGACGATGCTCTGGCTCTGCGACATCCGGATCCCGGCGGCGGGCAGCGGCGTCCAGCGTGCGCGGGCGCTGGTGGACCGCCTGACACTGTCCGTGGACCGCGAGACGCGGGAGGACCTGCGCCTGCTGATCTCCGAGGTGACGACGAACGCCGTCCGCCACGGGGCCCCGCACACCGCGGACGGCGAGCCGACCGTGCGTGTGCGGATCGGGGTGGCGGACAGCTGCGTGCGCGTGGAGGTGCACGACCGCGGCCCCGGCTTCGAGCCTGCCCCCCGCGAGCCGGGCGCCGAGCTGGACTCCGGCTGGGGCGTGCACTTCGTCCAGACGCTGGCTGAGCGCTGGGGGGCCGGGCGACGGGCGACGGGCGACTGGATCGTCTGGTTCGAGTTGGCGCTCGCCCGGTCCGGGGACGGTGGCGGTGGCGGTGGCGGTGCCATGCGCTACGGGCAGCGCGCCGACGAGGGACAGCCGCTGCCGGCCGGCCCTCGCGCCGGTGCCCGCCCCGCGCAGGCCGACCTCGCCGGCACCGGCTGATCCCGTCCCTCCCGTGGCGACGGCATAGGCTGGACGTCCGCGATGCCCGAGCTACCCGAGGTCGAGATCACCGCCCGCCGCCTCAGCGCGGCGTTGGCCGGGGTGCGCATCGAGTCGGCGACGTCGCCGGGCATCAACGCGCTGAAGACGTTCGCTCCGCCGCTGGACGCGCTGGCCGGGCGGAAGATCCTCTCCGTGCGTCGTATCGGCAAGCACCTCGTCGTGGACGTGGAGGACGAGCTGCACGTCCTGCTGCACCTGATGTCCGCCGGGCGCCTGCAGCTCTTCGACAAGCGCGCCGGCATCAAGGACCGCACGTCGCGGCTGCTGCTGCGCCTCGAGGGTGGAGGCGAGCTGCGCCTGCGGGAGTTCGGGACCCGCCAGGCCGCGTGGGTCAAGCTCCTCGACGGGGCCGGACTGGCCGCGGACGAGGCGCTGGCGACCCTCGGGCCGGACGCGTGGCCGGACCCGCCGCAGGACCTCGCAGTCCTGCTGCGCCCGCAGAAGGGCCGCCCGCTGCAGGCCGTCCTGCGCGATCAGCGCGTGATCGCGGGCATCGGCCGCTCGTGGGTCGACGAGATCCTGTGGGTCGCGAGGCTCTCCCCGTTCAAGCGCGCCGGGGAGCTCGACCCGGACGAGGCCGCCGCCCTCCGCGCGGCCATGCTCGACCGGCTCGGCGCGGCGCTCACGCTCTACGAGGAGGTCGTGCACCTGCCGATCCCGGACAAGCTGCCGCTGCCGTTGCGGATCCACCGCCACCACGGCGAGCCGTGCCCGCGCTGCGGCACGACCCTCGAGGCGATCCACTACGAGGACCAGGTCCTGGCCTACTGCCCGACCGACCAGACGGGCGGCCGGGTGCTGAAGGACCGGCGGCTGTCGCGGCTGCTGAAGTAGGCGGGACCGCCGCTGCTCCGGGGCGCTACACCTCGTCGACCGCGAAGCGGCGCGTGGGCGCGACGAACTCGTCCTGCGCGGCGACCGTCAGGATCTCGCGCGACCCGGCCTCGGCGGTCGCCCGCATGAGCCCGTAGACGGAGGCGGCGGCCTCGCCCAGCGCGGTGGCCGCCGAGCCCGAGCGCAGGTGGTGCACGAAGAAGAGCGCGGCGACCGCGTCGCCCGCGCCGTTGACCGAGAGCGGGAGCTTCGGCGTGCGCACCCGGAAGAACCGGCCGCCCTCCGCGGCGAGCAGGTCGACCGCGTCGTCCGGCGTGTCGTCGACCTCGAGGCTCGTGACGAGGACCGTCGCCGGCCCAAGGGCCTGCACGGCGGTGACCGCGTCCCTGACCTCGGCCAGCGTGCGGCTCTGCGTCCCGGCGAGCAGGTCGAGCTCGAAGTGGTTCGGGGTGATGAGGTCGGCGGCGGGGACGGCGTGCTCCCGGAAGAACTCCGGGATGCCGGGGCGCACGAAGACGCCGCGGCCGACGTCGCCGATGACGGGGTCGCAGCACCAGCGCGCGTTCGGGTTGGCGCCCTTCACGCGCTCCACCGTGCGCAGGATCGCGGTGCCGATGTCCGCGGAGCCCATGTAGCCCGACAGCACGCCGTCGCAGCGGCCGAGGACGCCGCGGTCGTCGATGCCGTCCAGGAGCTCCTCGATGGACGGCCCGTCGAAGACCCGGCCGGTCCACGACCCGTAGCCCGTGTGGTTGGAGAACTGCACGGTGTGGATGGGCCAGACCTCCACGCCGAGGCGCTGCATCGGGAAGACCGCGGAGGCGTTGCCGACGTGGCCGAAGGCGACGTGCGACTGGATCGAGAGGATGTCCATGGCGAGCGACAACGCTAGCCGAGGACGTACGCTGGCTTCATGCTCGAACCCGGCCAGCCCGCCCCCGCCTTCACCCTTCCCGACCAGGACGGTAGCCCCGTCTCCCTCACCGACTTCGAAGGTCAGACGATCGTCGTCTACTTCTACCCCAAGGCCGACACGCCCGGCTGCACGACGCAGGCGTGCGGCGTCCGCGACGCGTCGAGCGCGTACGCGGAGCGCGGGGTGACCGTCCTCGGCGTCTCGCCCGACCCGGTCGCGAAGGTCAAGAAGTTCCACGACGGGCAGTCGCTGAACTTCACCCTCCTGGCGGACGAGGACCATGCGGTCTGCGAGCAGTTCGGC
>JAOPZU010000442.1 GCA_025963955.1 Solirubrobacterales bacterium | reverse complement strand
CGCCTCGTCGGCTTCCGGGGCGTCGGCGGCGGCGGGCGCTTCGGCCTCACCGCCGGTCAGCTCGAGGATCTTGTCGATCAGGTCGGCCTTGCGCAGACGGCGGTAGCCGTCAAGGCCGATCTCGCCGGCGATCGTGTGCAGGTCGGCGAGCGGGCTGCCCTCGAGGGCATCACGGGTGAAGACGGACATCTGGTGGTTCTCCTGGGTGGATCGTCGGTGTGCCTCCGGCCGCGTTGTCGTCAGCGGCCGGCGACGGTGTCCGGCAAACCCTAACGCGCGGCCGTCAGGGCGTGCGCTGTGGCCCGGCGCCCGCCGACGCGCGGATCCACTTCAGCGCGTCGTCCTTGGCGTCGAACTCGGGCATCGGGTCGGTGCCGTCGAGCACGGCCTTGACGGCGAGGAAGTCCGCCGCCGCGCGGACGTCGTGCACGCGCAGGATCGCGGCCCCGTGGTCGGCGCTCCACCCGACCGCGGCGAGGGTGCCGGCGCCGCGCTGGGCGGGCGGCTGCTGCGTGATGGCGCCGACGAAGTACTTCCGCGAGACAGCGTGGAGCACGGGCCGGCCGAGCGCGTTCACCGTGTCGATCGCGTGCAGCGACTGCACCGTCTCCCCCGGGGTCTTGGCGAAGTCGGGGCCGGGGTCGAGGACCAGCTGCTCATCGTGGACCCCAGCGGCACGGGCGGCGTCGCAGCGCTCGCGCAGGAAGGCCACCACGTCGCCCGCGACGTCCCCGCCGTAGTCGTGGAAGTGCTCCTGCTTCGGGACCGCCCTCGTGTGCATGACCACGAGCGCGGCGCCGGTCCGCGCGCAGATCTCGGCCAGGCGGACGTCGCGCAGGCCGCTGACGTCGTTGAGGATCGCGGCGCCAGCGGCGATCGCGGCCTCCGCGACGGCGGGCTTCCACGTGTCGACCGACACGGTGATGCCCTCCGCGGCCAGCGCCCGGATCAGCGGGACGACACGCTCGATCTCGACCTCCTCGGCGGTCACGCCGGTGTACGTGACGCCGGACTCCCCGCCGACGTCGATGATGCTCGCCCCGTCCGCGACCAGGCACCGCGCGTGCTCGACCTGCTGCTCCAGCGCCGTCAGCCGGACGGCGTCGGAGAACGAGTCCGGGTTCGCGTTGACGATCCCCATCAGCGCCGGCCGGCCCGGCGTCAGCGCGAGCGTGCCGCCGGGGATGCGGACGGTGGACGGGACGCGTGGCGCGGGCACGCGCTGCAGGCTACGCGCCCGCGGCGGCGATCCGCCGCACGCCACTCCCAGTCACTGCTTCTTCTTGGCGCTCCGCTTGCCGCTCTTCAGCGTGATCGCCTTGCGCACCACGGTGACGTTGCCGGCGTTGTCCGTCGAGCTCACGCGGACCGTGAACGTGCCGCCCTTGCCGTAGGCGTGCGTGGCGGTCCGCTTGGAGGAGGTCGCCCCGTCGCCGAAGGACACGGCGACGCGCCGGACGCCGGAGCCGGCGACCGTCCCGGCGGGCGGGTCGGCCGTCGTGACCTTGACGGTCTGGGCGCGGCCGGGCTGCCGCACGCCGGCGACGGAGAAGCTCAGCGACGGGGCGGTGGTGTCGACCTTGAGCAGGCCGGGCCTGGACACGTTCGTCTGCCCACGCCGGTCGGTCGCGGTCACCTTCCAGGTGTGCACGCCGTCGGCCAGCGGCGCGAGGAGCGGCAGGCGCGTGGCCTGGCTCTGGCCGACGACGACACCGTCGATCTCGGCCGTGTACGTGACCGGGCCCCACAGGTCGAATGCGGCGGACCACGCCAGCTGCGGGCGCGCGATGTTGCGGAAGCGCTGGGTGGTGGAGGTGCTCAGGATGCCCGGCGTCCGGTCGAAGCCGCCGTACACGAGCTTGCGCCCGCTGCCGACGCCCTGGACGAAGACGGCCACAGCGTCGCCGACGCGGTCCACGGCCAGGTCCAGGCCGCCGCTCACGTCGACGGGGCCGAAGTCCGGGTTCGAGAGCTCGCTGGCCGGGCCAGGGGCTGGGACGGTGCGCTTGTCGAGCGCCACGTCGTAGAAGACGCCCTGCACGGTGGCCGTCAGCGGGGTCGCGCCCTGCATCCACGCGACGTAGCCGTCGTTGTTCTCGGCCAGATCGCCCGTCGGGTGCGGTGCGACGTTGTTCGCCGGGTTGATCTGCGCGGCCGGGAAGAAGGTGTCGTCGTGCAGGACGGACACGAAGCTGTTCTTCGCGGTCGTCCCCGTCGTGGCCAGGCCCTCGCCGCGGCCGTTCATCTGGACGCTGCTGCTGGCCGCCCCGTCGCCGCCGAAGCCGATCCCGTCGACCTGCACGGGCGCCTCGAACTCCGAGCCGACGAGGCGGCGCGCGATCGTGTGCGACACGTTGTCGTCGAAGCTCTGACGGAAGGTGACCCAGGCGAAGGAGGAGTCGTCCTCGATGTCGATGTGCGGGTCGGTCGCGCTGCCCGTGTTGCCGGCGTGGCCGGCCAGCGTGTCCACCGTGAGGTCCTGCGGAGCCACGGAGATGCGGTTCTCGAAGATGCGCCGACCCCAGACCCGCCCGCCTTCGCCCCAGACCACGACGGCCGTGCCGTCCGCGGAGACCGCGATGTCGCTCGTGGCCCCGGCGGTGCCGGCGTCGGCGGCGGGGTTGATGTCGAGCGTGTCCGGCAGGACGTTGAACGTGCTCGTGTTCCGCTCCAGCCGGGCCACGCGCACGTCCGCCGCCGACGCGCCCGCCGCGGTGTAGGAGACGTAGGCCACGCCGTTGATCGACATGTCGACGGACGGCGCGCTCGCGCCCGTCGCGATCGCCTGCGGGATCGAGAAGGTGGGGACGCCCGCCGGACGGACGGAGGTGTAGACCGTGCCGCCGTTGACGTACGCGACGACGACGCGGCCGCCGTCGGTGACCGCCACCACGGGTGCCGACCCGGCGCCGGGCAGCCCGCCGTCGACGCGCTCCGGCGGCTGGAAGACCCCGCTGACCAGGCGTGACACGAAGACGTGGTCGGTGCCCCCGTCGTCCTTGACGTAGGCCACGGCGCCGTTGCCGTCGCGAGCCAGGTCCAGGTCCCCGACGGACGCGATCCCGGCTCCCCCGTCGATGGCCTCGGCCCCGAAGAAGCCCGCGTGGGCGGGCGTGGCCACGCTGAAGGCGGCGATCGTGAGCGGGATGAGGGCGGTGGTGCGAAGACGCATCGGGACGGATGACTCCTGGGGGTGTCGGGTGTTCAACCGGGGACAACCCGGGAACTTACGCGGGGATGCGGAAGATCCTTCCCCGGCTGTCAGAGGGGGTGCGGCCGGGCGGATCGTGCGACCTCGCGCCTCACCCGGTCACGATCCCTTCCGCCGCTGCTTCGGCCAGGAAGGCCTGCGCCTCCGCCTCGACGCGGGTCTCGTCCCAGCCGAGCTCGGGCGCCATGGCCGCGGCCACGCGGCGCGCGGTCTCGCCGGACGGGTCGGCGACGACGCGGGCGGCGGTGAGGCCCAGGCGGGTGCGGCGCAGCAGGGCGTCCCCCACGCTGCGGGCCTGCTCGTGGCGGGCGGCGTGGACGACCTCGGCCAGGATGTCGACGGGCGTGACCTGTCCCTCGACGGTCGGGACGACCGCCTGCGCCAGCTCACCGCGCTCGGCGGCGATCGCCAGGACCTCGTGCGCGGTGTGGCCGTAGCGCCCGGCCAGCTGCTCGTAGGCGTCCTCCGGCACGCCCTCGATGCGGGGCAGATCCTCGACCGCCACGGCCTGGCCGAGCGGGATCTCGTGCGTGCGGCACGGGGCGTCGCGGCCCTCACGCTCCACCAGGCGGTCGACGGCCATCTTCGCCATCCGGCGCCACGTGGTGAGCTTGCCGCCCGTGATGGTGATCATGCCGCTGGAGGTCTCATAGAGCTCGGCCTTGCGCGAGATGTCCACCGACTTCTTCGGGTCCCCGGTGGAGATGAGCGGGCGCACCCCGGCAAACGCGCCCGTCAGGTCCGTCGCGGTCAGCGACGTGCCGAAGTAGCCGTTCGTGGCGTCCAGGAGGTACTCGATGTCCTGCGGCGCGGGGGCGATGTGGTTCAGCCCGTCCGGGGTGGCCGACTCGTCGTAGTCGTTGTCCGTCGTGCCGATGAGCGTGCCGCCGAGCCACGGCAGCGCGAAGATCGTCCGCCCGCCGCCGGCGGGGACGATGGCGCCGCTGACGAGCGGGATCTGGTCGTGGCGCAGCGTGATGTGCGTCCCGCGGGAGGGAGCGATCCGCGGCACCTCGGCCTCGTCGTGCAGCTCGTCCGGCCGCAGGCGGTCGGCCCAGACGCCCGTGGCGTTGATGACGTTCGTCGCGCGGACGGTGAAGCGGTCCCCCGTCACCACGTCGGTGACGTGGACACCGCGGGTTCGCCCGCCCTCCTCGTGCAGCTCGGTCACGTTCAGGCCGTTGGCGCAGACCGCGCCGAAGCGCTCGGCCTCGTGCAGGACGGTGAGCACGAGGCGCGCGTCGTCCGTCTGGCAGTCGTAGAACAGGTAGCCGGAGGTGGGCTCACGGCCGGCGAGCGCGGGCAGGCGCTCCACGACCTCCTCCCCCGTGATGATGCGGTGACGGTCGGGCGCCCAGTCGGCTAGGCCGTCCCCGTCGGTGTCCGTGACCTGCTCGGCGGCGTAGGACGGGCCGCCGACGGTGGCGGGACGGCGGCCGACGCGCCCCCGGATCTTGTCGACCGACATGACGTCGTAGAGGTTCAGGCCGACACCGACCATCCGGTCCGGCCGGGCGCCGTCGAAGGCGGCGACGACGAGCGGCAGCGGCTTGACCAGGTGCGGGGCGAGCTTGACGTTCAGCTGGCGCTCCAGCAGTGCCTCGCGGACCAGGCCCAGGTCGAAGTTCTGCAGGTAGCGCAACCCGCCGTGCACGAGCTTGGAGGAGCGGCTGGAGGTGCCGCTGGCGAAGTCGGCCTTCTCCACGAGGGCAACGGAGTAGCCGCGGGCGGCGGCGTCCAGGGCACACCCCGCCCCGGTGATGCCGCCGCCGACGACGACGACGTCGAACTCCTCGGCGGCCAGGGCGGCGATGGCGTCTGTCCGGGCGATCACTCCTCCAGTCTGGCAGGCCCGGCGGTTGCCCCGGTGACCGGCCGGAGCGGTCGTCGGCCAGGTGCGGCCGGCGTCACGATGGTGATCCGGGGATGCGCCGCGAATATGCTCGCGCCCACATGAGTGCCGAGCCGATCGCCTTCGTCCCCCTCTTCAAGGAGCGCGTCTGGGGCGGGCGCCGGCTCGAGGAGAAGTACGGGAAGGCGCTGCCGGAGGGCCCCCCGATCGGCGAGGCGTGGGAGCTCGTCGACCGGGCCGAGGCGCAGAGCGTCGTCCTGGGCGGCGCGCACGACGGGGCGTCGCTGCACGAGCTGTGGACGGACGACCGCGTGCGCGTCTTCGGCCCGCGGGCCGCCGGTCTCGGCGAGCGCTTCCCGATCCTCATCAAGCTCCTGGACGCGACGGACACCCTGTCGGTCCAGGTCCACCCGCCGTCGCACCTGGCCGACGAGCTCGGTGGCGAGCCGAAGAACGAGCTCTGGTACGTCGCCGACGCGACGCCCGAAGCGCACCTGTACGTCGGGTTGCGCGCCGGAGTCACCCGCGAGGCGTTCGCCGCCGCGCTCGAGGCGGGCGAGGACGTCTCGACCATGCTGCAGCGGCTTCCGGTGAGCACGGGCGACGCGATCTTCATCCCCTCCGGGCGGGTCCACGCGATCGGCGCGGGCTGCCTGATCGTGGAGATCCAGCAGAACTCGGACACGACCTACCGGGTCTTCGACTTCAACCGGCCTGGACTGGACGGCGAGCCGCGTGAGCTCCACGTCGAGCAGTCGCTCGTCGCCATCGCCTGGGACGACGTCGAGCCGCCGCTCCACGACGGCGACGGCCCCATCGCCGACAACGCGTTCTTCCGCGTGGGGCGCCGCATCCTCACGGGTCCGTCGATGGTCACCACGCCCGGCGAGTGCGCGATCGTGGCCGTCGTCGACGGCGAGGTCGAGTGCGGGAGCACGACCTTCCCCCCCGGCCGCTTCTTCCTCGTGCCGGCCGACGGGGGCGCCGAGTTGTCGGTCGGTCCCGTGGCCGGCGAGGCGACGGTGCTGGTGACGGAGCTGCGGGGATGAGGTGAGGCCGGGCGGGGCTTGAGGCCTGGTGCACCCACGTGCGTCCGGACCCAAGCCCCCCTACATCGCCTTCAGGATGTCCTCGACCCGGTCCTTCGCGTCGCCGAACAGCATCTGGGTGTTCTCGCGGAAGAACAGGGGGTTCTGGACGCCCGCGTAGCCCGACGCCATGGAGCGCTTGAAGACGATGACGTTCTCGGCCTCCCAGACGTGCAGCACCGGCATGCCGGCGATGGGACTGGTCGGATCGTCCGCGGCGGCCGGGTTGACCGTGTCGTTGGCGCCGATCACCAGGACGACCGAGGTGTCCGCGAAGTCGTCGTTGATCTCGTCCATCTCCAGGACGATGTCGTACGGGACCTTCGCCTCGGCGAGCAGGACGTTCATGTGGCCCGGCAGGCGGCCGGCGACCGGGTGGATGCCGAAGCGGACCTCGATCCCGGCCTCGCGCAGCCGGCGGGTCATGTCCGCCACGCCGTGCTGCGCCTGGGCGACGGCCATGCCGTAGCCGGGCGTGATGATCACGGACTTCGCGCTCTTCAGCAGCTCGGCCGCACCCTCGGCGTTGATCTCGCGGTGATCACCGTAATCGGTCTCCTCACCGCTGGGTGCCTCGATGCCGAAGCCGCCCGCGATGACGGAGATGAACGAGCGGTTCATCGCCTCGCACATGATGTAGCTCAGGTAGGCACCGGAGGAGCCGACGAGCGCGCCCGTGATGATGAGCGCGTCGTTGTCGAGCAGGAAGCCCGAGGCGGCGGCCGCCCAGCCGGAGTAGCTGTTGAGCATCG
>JAOPZU010000383.1 GCA_025963955.1 Solirubrobacterales bacterium | reverse complement strand
CCGCGAGTGGCGACACCGCCTCGACGCCGGCGCCCGACGGCGCGCAGGCCGGCGCGCAGTCCCTGCTCGACTACCTGCTGGGCGGTCCGTGATGCGCCGGCGCAGCTCGTCCTCCATCGCGGCGAATCCCGTGCTCATCGGCGCGGCGACCGTCCTCGTCATCGTCGTCGCCGTCTTCCTCGCCTACAACGCGAACTCCGGGCTGCCGTTCGTCCCGACGTACTCGCTGAAGGTCGACGTGCCGAACGCGGCGAACCTGGTGAAGGGCAACGAGGTCCGCGTGGGCGGCGCCCGCGTCGGCGTCGTCGAGACGATCGAGCCGGTCAACCATGCGAACGGGTCGGTCACCGCGCGCCTCGGGCTCAAGCTCGAGACGACGATCAAGCCGCTTCCCGTCGACTCCACGATCCTCATCCGCTCCAAATCCGCCCTCGGCCTGAAGTACGTCGAGATCACCAAGGGCACCGCGGCCAAGGGCTACGCGGACGGTGCGACGGTCTCGCTGCGGGCGGCACGCCCGAAGCAGGTCGAGTTCGACGAGGTCCTTGGGACCTTCGACGCCCGCACCCGCGCCGCCTCGCGGAGCAACCTCCGCGAGTTCGGCAACGCCCTGACCGGCCGGGGCCGCGACATCAACCAGGCGCTCCAGAGCCTGAACCCGCTGCTGCGGAACCTCGTCCCGGTCATGCGCAACCTGTCGCTGCCGCAGACGAAGCTCGCGCGGCTGTTCCAGGCGCTCGGCCGCACCGCGGGCGACGTCGCGCCCGTGGCGGAGACGCAGGCCTCGCTGTTCATCAACCTCGACGACACCTTCGCCGCCCTCGCGAAGGTCGCGCGGCCCTACATCCAGGACTCGATCACGGGCGGCGTGCCGGCGCAGGACGCGGCCATCCGCGGCCTGCCGGTGCAGCGCCCGTTCCTGCGCAACACCCAGAGCTTCTTCGCCGAGCTGCGACCCGGAGTCAGGGCGCTGCGCACCGCCGCGCCGATCCTGACCGATGCGCTCGTCGTGGGCACCGGGACCCTGAAGCGGTCCGTCGCGCTCAACCGGCGCCTGAAGCCGACCTTCCAGGCGCTGCAGCGCTTCGCCGTCGACCCGCTCGTCAAGCTCGGCGTCAACGACCTGTCGAACACGGCGAAGATCCTCAACCCGACGATCGCGTACCTGAAGCCGACCCAGACGGTCTGCAACTACGCGACGCTGTGGTTCCGCAACGTCTCGAGCCTGCTGTCCGTCGGCGACAACAACGGCACGGGCCAGCGCTTCATCATCATCGCCACGCCGCAGGGCCCCAACGCCGAGGGCGCGTTCTCCAGCGCCCCCGCGAACGGTCCCACCGAGGACAACTACCTGCACGCCAACGCGTACCCGAACACCTCCTCGCCCGGCCAGACCCAGGAGTGCGAGGCCGGCAACGAGACCTACGCCGCCGGCAGGCAGGTCATCGGGAACGTCCCGGGCAACCAGGGTCAGACCACCGAGAAGACGACCGTGGACCGCACGCGATGAGCGCCCGGACCGACAAGCGCACCGCGCGCCGCGTCCGGCGGCGGGACCGCGGGGGCGTCAGCGCCTTCACGGTCGGCCTCGCCCTGATCATCGTGGTCTCGATCGGCACCTACCTCGGGTTCACGAAGAACATCCCGTTCACCCGCGGCTACCAGGTCAAGGCCGTCTTCTCGCAGGCGAACTCGATCCGCGCGAATTCGCCCGTCCGGATCGCGGGCGTCAACGTCGGCACGGTCAAGAAGGTCGAGCGCCAGCCCGGCACGACGGCCGCGATCGTCACGATGGAGATCCAGGACAAGGGCCTGCCGCTCCACAAGGACGCGACGATGAAGATCCGCCCGCGGATCTTCCTCGAGGGCAACTTCTTCGTCGACGTCAAGCCCGGCACGGCCGACTCGCCGACCATCGGCGACAACGACACGATCCCGCTCGCGCAGACCTCCACGCCCGTGCAGCTCGACCAGGTGCTCACAGCGCTGCAGGCCAATTCGCGCGACGACCTGCAGGCGGCGCTGAAGGGCTTCGGCGACGGGCTGACGGTCACGCCGACCCAGAAGGAGGACGCCCAGCAGGATCCGGACGTCCGGGGCCAGACGGCCGCGCAGTCGCTCAACGACGCGCTGCGGACCGGCGGCGACGCGCTCAAGAACCTCTCCATCGTCAACCAGGCGACGCTGGGCACCCAGCAGCACGACCTCGGGCGGCTCATCAAGGGCCTCGGCTCCGTGACGACGGCGCTCGACCAGAACGAGGGTGACCTCCAGGACTTCGTCACGAACTTCAACACGACGATGGCCTCGTTCGCGTCGGAGAAGACCAACCTGCGCTCGACGATCCGTGAGCTCGGCCCCACGCTGCAGGTCACGAACCGCGCGCTGGACAGTCTCAACGCCGCCTTCCCGAACACCCGCGCCTTCGCCCGCGAGATCCTGCCCGGCGTCCGCGAGACCCCGGCCACGATCAAGGCCGCCTTCCCGTGGATCCGCCAGACGCGCGGGCTGCTCAAGCAGTCCGAGCTCCGCGGCCTGGCGCAGGACCTGCGCCCGACGACCGCGAACCTCTCGCGGGTCGTCGACACGTCGATCAGACTGCTGCCGCAGCTCGACCTGGTCGCGCAGTGCGCCACCAAGGTCGTCCTGCCGACGGGCGACATCAAGATCAACGACGGCTCGCTGTCCGTCGACGCGGAGAACTACAAGGAGTTCTGGTACGCGATGGTCGGCCTCGCCGGTGAGTCGCAGAACTTCGACGGCAACGGCCCGTACGTCCGCTTCCAGACGGGTGGCGGCGACCAGTCGATCTCGACGGGCACCGGCGGGTCGCTGACGGAGCCGCTCTTCGCCAACGTCTCGCAGTCCCCGCTCGGGACGCGCCCGGCGTACCCC
>JAOPZU010000378.1 GCA_025963955.1 Solirubrobacterales bacterium | reverse complement strand
CGCCGAAGGCTCCGCCAGATCGCCAGCCCCAACGCGCCCGCGAACGTCAGGCACAACCCAACCGCCGGAAGACCGCCTTGGGCGAGAAATCCGAGCTCGAGGCTGTGCGGGTGAACCGGTGCCTCCGTACTGCGCCGCTCTCGCAGGTAAGGGATCTGGAAGTTGTCCGCGCCGATTCCGAGGATCGGGTGGCTGGCAAACTCCCCGACGGCCACCCGATAGAAGTCGTAGCGGTTGGACCCCAGTGACCCACCGAAGCGTGAGGAGCCGGACTCGACGTCCTGATAACCGCTCGTCTTGAAATCCGCCCAACGGTCCGACGTCCAGGTGACCGGGTTGCGGGCCACGCCAAGAAAGAGCGCGAGGCCCACCGCCAGGAGCATGAGCGCCGCGCGGTCCCCGACGCGCGGCCGCGGCAACCGCGCGGCGGCCTGTCCTGGGAGCCGCTTGCTGCCCTCAATCAAGAGGCCGGCGAGGATCGTGAGCAGGAGGGTGCCTAGGAGAATCACGGCAGCAGCGTGCTGCGCGGTGTCGCCGAGATCCGCAGCAGATCGAGCCTCTCGCACGTCAAGGAGCGCCCCGGTGTTCACCGCGGCCAGGCCCAGGACGCCGGCCAAGGCGAGAAGCGCCGGGCCGCGGCGCGGGTGCAGCGCCACAAAGGCGAGAACGACGATCCCGAAGGTGATGACCGCACCTCGGCTCTGCGAGAGCAGTGCCGTCTGCGCCAGGAGCCCGGCCCCGCCGAGGCCGAACGCCCGCGGCGCAGAAGTCAGCTGCTGGTCGATCGCGATGCCCAGGCAAGGGAAGAACGCGATAAGCCACAAGTTCGATGTGGCGCTCGCGTAGCCGAGCGGCTGCGCCAACCGCCCCTCCAGAAAAAGCGAGCCCGCGTCAGCACCATGGGCGACAACGAGGGTGACGACCGCTACGCCGCCTACCGCGATTGCCACCACCGCGAGCGCCGCCCGCGCCGCCGCTCGCGGCCAGGGCGCCAGCACGAGCACCCCGGCCAGGGCGTAGAACGCCGCGCGTGCCCCGCCCCCCAGTGCGGCGGAGCGGTCGTCAGCCCAGGCGACCGACAGAAGTGACCAGGACGCGAGAGCACCGAGGGCTGCTGTCGCCACGGTCTGCGGTGTGGCCCAGCGGAAGTCCGGCAGTACGCCCAGCAGAAGCGCACCCGCCGGCAGCAGGCAGAGGCCGGCTAACGGCGTCCACTGCGACGCCGCGTACCCTCCGTCGACCGCGGCGAGCCCGACGGCCAGCGCCGAGATCGCCAGGGCCAGGAGATGTCGCGGCCCGAGCGATCGGCGGCGCCGGGTCACGCCGGCTAAGAGTTCGGGCGCCGACGCCGGACGATCGTGTTTGGCAGGTCGGTGCCGTAGGCGTAATACGTTCCGCGCGAGATCTCCTCGTCGCCGACGATCACCCAGCCGCTCGGCGGCGTTCCGGCCCGGGAGAGCAGGTCGCGGACGAGCCCTAGGCCAACGCGGTCCGTGTTCCCCGGCCGGCCGACGAGGATCAGGTCGTCGGCGACGCCGGTGATCGCGAGCGTGTCACCCACCTCGCCAAGGGGAGCCGTGTCAATGATGATGTAGTCGACGGCCTTTGAGGCCTCGTCCAGGATGGCCGGCATCCGCTGCGCGAGGACGGGCAGCAATGCCATGTCTCCTGGCGCGCCGGCGGCGGGGACGACGGTCAGCGGCGCCAGGCGCGGACTGTGCTGCACCAGGTCCGCAAGGGCGGTGTTCTGCGTGAGCAGGCTTGTAAGGCCTTGGGACGGGTGCAGGCCCAGGCGGAACTCCAGATCGGGCTTGCGCAGATCGAAGTCCATCAGCAGGACGCGGTGGCCGGCCGCGACAAGGGCGAGAGCGAGGTTCAGCGCGACGGACGTCTTTCCGTCCCCGCTCGTCGCACTCGTGATCATGACTGTCCGGCCTTCGATCCGGCGCTGGTCAAGCTGAATCTGCAACGTCCGGAACGCTTCCCGCACTGCGGGAGGCGCGGCGAACGGGTCCTCGCTGTTTTCGCCTGACCGCTTGGCCGGCACCCGCGTCAGAACGGGAAGCGGGTACAAGTTGATCAGGTCGTCGAGCTCGCGGACCCGCCGGTTGAAACGCTCACTGAGAACCGCCGCGACGGACGCAAGGACCAGACCGACGATGGCGGCCAGAACCATGACGAGCCAGTCCGAGGGGCCTGTCGGGGCGTCGGGGCGGGTCGCCGGCTGGGCGATGGTCAAGGTCGGATCACCCCGCCGGCGGACCGCCCCTAGGGCGCGCACGCGCGACTGGTCTTCCGGAACGTTCGACCCGATCAGCGAGGCGGTCACCGCATCAATCTGGGCGCGGATCGAGGTTGCCCGCAAGGCGAGTGCCTGGCGGGCGTACGTTGTGCTGATGTCGGCTGCGAGCTGCGCGGAGTCGGACTTTGCGGTGACTGCGACGACGTTGCTCTCCCCCAGGGGCTGTACGGCAACAGCTGATTCGACATCTTGGCGCGTAAGCCCATGCCCAAGACGCCTCGCCGTCGCCTGGGCGGCGGCAGCCGACTCGGTGATCGCCGCCGCGGTCTGAACGGTGCGCGTTGGGTCGCCCGCATCGCGGATGAGGTCGACACCGAGGAACATCTGGTCGTTCTGAGACAGCGGCGCGACCAGCAGCTGGGTCGTCGCCTCGTAGCTGGGCGACCGCAAGGACACGAGGGCGGCGGCGGCGGCGATGGCGGCCAGCGTCACCGCGACGGCCAGCAGCTTGTGCACGCGGAGCGCGCGCAGGAGCGGTCCAAGGGCACCCTCGCGGGCGTCGTGCTCGGGCCGGGTCATGTCGTGGATCGCAGCATGGAAATCACCCGGTCGTGCCGCGGGCGACGGCAAGCATACGCAGAAGCGCGGGCGTGCCGCGGACGCGCACTGCATACTGCGCGGCGGTGATCGACCTGCACGCCCACGTCCTCCCAGGCCTCGACGACGGCCCCCCTGACACCGTCGCGGCCGTCGCGCTGGCCGACGCCGCCTCACGTGCTGGGACGCGGACGCTCGTCGCCACGCCTCATGTCGGCCGACCCGAACATTCCGCCGTACGGGTGGAAGAGATAGCCGCCCGGACCGCCGACTTGCAGGCGCTGCTCGATCATCACGCGGTGCCGCTTCAGGTGCTGCCGGGGGCCGAGGTGACCCTCGGCGCGGCCCGCGAGCTGCGCCAGGAGCAGCTGCCGCTCGTGACCCTCGGTCAGCGAGGGCGGTACCTGCTGTTGGAGCTCCCCGAGGATGAAGACGCACTGCCCGATGACCTGGAAGACGTCGTGGCCCGGCTCGGTGCCCGCGGCGTTCGGGTGCTGGTTGCGCACGCGGAGCGCATCCGCGACCTGGCCGCCGATCCGGCGCGGCTCGGCCGCCTCATCGCCGCCGGCGCGCGGACCCAGATCACCGCACGCTCGCTTGTCGGCGGCGGACCACGCGAGGCGCGGAGGCGCTTTGCGCTGGACCTCTTGCGCCGTGGCTGGGTGCACGACCTCGCGTCCGACGCGCACGCGACGCGCGAGCGCGGCCCTGATCTGCGGCCGGCGATCGGAACCATCCGCGAGGAGCTCGGGTGGACGCCCGCCGCCATCGACTGGCTCGTGACCGACGCCCCGGAGGCCATGCTTGCCGGCCGTTTGCCCATCGTTCCGTGGGCGTCGGCGTGAAAGCCGCCGGCCGGATCAGAGTCGTCACGCTCATCGACCGTCTCGTGCAGGGCGGCGCGGAGCGGCTCGCCGTGCAGATCACGAGCCGGCTGGATCCAGAACGCTTTGACCGCACAATCTGCGTGACCCGCTGGTCGGACGCCGCCCACGCCGACTTCGCTCCCGCCGTCGCCCAAGCCAGGGCAGACCTCGACGCGGCCGACGTCCGCTTTCTCGGCCTCACACGGCGCGGCCGCACCGATGTCGCCGCATGGCGCCCGCTCGTGCGCCAGCTCCGCAATGAGCACACCCACGTCGTCCACGGGCACATGATTGGCTCGAACATTGCGGCCGTCGTGATGGGGCGTCTCGCGCGCGTGCCGATCGTCGTCAGCCACGAGCACTCGTGGGCCTTCACCGGGTCGAGCTGGCGGATCCCGGTAGACCGCTACCTCATCGCCGGACGCAGCGACGTGTTGCTCGCCTGCTCACGGGAGGACGAGCGGCGCATGGTCGAGCTCGAGGGCATACGTCCAGATCAAGTGCGGTTCATCCCGAACGGCATCGACGCGCAGCCCCCGACGCCGGGCCGGAGCCTGCGGGATGAGTTGGGCATCGCTCCCGGCGTCCCCGTCATCGGGTCGGTGGGCACGCTGCGCCCGGAGAAGCGCTTCGACGTCCTGCTCGAAGCTACGGCGCGCGCACGAGACGCCCGGCCAGGTCTGCGGGTCCTCATTGCCGGGGAGGGCCCTGAGCGCGCCGCGTTGGAAGCCCAGATCAAGCGGCTGGGCCTGGAAGACGTCGTGACGTTGCTCGGCTCGCGAACGGACGTCCCCGACATCCTGGCCGCCCTCGACATCGCAGTCGTGTGCTCGGACTTCGAGGGCAGCCCACTTAGCGTGATGGAGTACATGGACGCGGCGCTGCCGGTGGTGGGCTCGCGGGTGGGCGGCATCCCCGACCTGGTGGAGGACGGCGTGCACGGAATGCTCGTTGAGCGGCGGGACCCCCGGGCGCTCAGCGACGCCCTTGTCGCCCTGCTCGACGACCCTGCCCGGCGAAAGGCGCTAGGTGAGGCCGCGCGAGCACGGCGCCGTGCAGAGTTCGACCTGGATCAGACCGTCCGGCAGATCGAAGACCTCTACGCCACCTTGCTCGACCGCCGCGGCATCACCGTCGCGTGACACCGCTCGCCTACGTTGTCTCGCGCTTTCCGCACGTGACAGAGACCTTTATCGTCCGCGAACTCGATGGTGTGCGCGCCGAGCTTGGCGGAGACATTGAGCTGTTCTCCCTGTTTCCGCCGGTCGACCCCACCGTCCACCCCGCGGCAGAGCGCTGGGAGGCCCGTCTTCATCCCAGCGTCCGCATGCACGCTGCGGCCGCCGCGCTGGCGTGGTGGCTCGGCCGGCGGCCGGTGCGAACGATGAGCTCCGCCCTGGCCATCATGCGTGAGCACGCTCGAGCTCCGCGCAAAGGGCTGCGCAGCCTCGTCGCCTTCGCGATCGCGTGCGCCCACGCACGCGAGGCCCGCAACCTCGGCACCCGTCACGTACACGCGCATTACGCCACCTACCCCGCGCTCGCCGGATGGACGCTGCACCGGCTGAACGGCACCACGTTCTCGTTCACTGCGCACGCTCACGACATCTACCTCGACACGTCATTTCTTCGGCGATTGCTCCATGACGCCGCATTCGCGGTGCCGATCTCCGGCTTCGGCCGAGGGATCCTGGAGGCACACGGCGGACGACCCGAGCAGCTGCACACCGTTCACTGCGGCGTAGACCCGGGACGCTATGCCTTCACACCACGAACGCTGCCTGCCGACGGCCCAGTGCGCGTGCTCTGCGTAGCGAGCCTGCAGCCATACAAGGGTCACCGCTATCTGCTGCAGGCGCTCGCGCATCAAGGTCCACCGATTGACCGGATCCACCTCGAGCTAGCCGGGCGTGGCGAACTTCGCGAGGAGCTCGAGGCTCTTGCTGTCGACCTCGGACTCGGGCACCGCGTGACCTTTCTCGGGCCGCAGACTGAGCCCGAGATCGCCGCCGCCCTCGCCCGGGCAGACGCCTTCGTCCTGCCGAGCATCGTTGTTCCGGGCACGGGCTTCACCGAGGGCATCCCGGTGTCGCTGATGGAGGCCATGGCCGTCGGTCTCCCCGTCATCGCTACGCGCGTGGCAGGGGTCCCCGAGCTCGTCGTCGATGGAGAGACGGGCCTGCTCGCAGAGCCCGGGGCACCGGAGTCCCTGCAGGCGACGTTCACGCGGCTGCTGGAGGAGCCCGCCGCCGCGAAAGCCGAACGTGCCCACGCGGCACGGGCAAAGGTCGAGCGCGAGTTCGACGTGCGCGAATCGGCGCGGCGGATGGCCGCGCTGCTTCGGCCGTATCTCTGAGGCGCGCCAGTCCAGCCGCAGCCCGGACCTTGAGCCCGTCGGGCGACCCTTGGTTAGGGCTGATCGCGGCAGGAGCTACGGCCATAGCGCGGCGGGGGCCAAGGCCCTTCCGCCGGTACCTCAGCCTGGGCCGAAAACGTGATCGAGTACGGGCTTGGGGTCCCGCATGTGCAGCGCCCCGCGCAGATGCGCCTCGACCTCGCCGCGGGGCCGACCCGCAACGGCCATGGGCAGCGCCACATGAATCGCCGCGCGCATCTGCTCCTCAAAGGACGCGGCCGCGTCAGGCGCTGCGGCGGGCTCATGGGCGTTGGCAGCCTGCCCGTTCAGTCCCTCGGCGCGACGCCGGCGATGGCGATGGCGACCGCTATCAGCACGCGCGATGTCGGGGACAGCCCCGGGCACCGAACCTGCAGGCGACGGCGCCTCGGCCTTCGGCGGGACGGCAGCGGAGACGTCCTGACGGGCGTTCGGTGCCGGCGGGGCAGCAGGAGTGACCGAGGCGGCCGGCGAGTGCTGGGAAACGGGCACCGGCTGGGCGACAGGCGCGGCCGGAAGCCCCTCCGTGCCGTAGGGCGCGGGCTGCGCGACCAGAGGGGAAGACGTGGAGGAGGGCGACGCGGCGAAGTTCGGCGCCGGGGCCTGCGCCGGAAGCGGCGCCTCGTGCGCGGCATCGACGGTGGAAACAGGAGATGGCTCGGGCGCGGGCGGTGCAACCGCTAGGAGCGAGCATGCGAGCTGCGCCACCTCGACGTTCAAAGCCTCGGCCGCGCTCGACACCCGTGCAAGCACCTCGGCCGCCTCGCGAGCGAGTCCGACCAGAGCGCGAGTCCGCTCCAGGCAGTCA
>JAOPZU010000347.1 GCA_025963955.1 Solirubrobacterales bacterium | reverse complement strand
CACCGGGGGCGTCTACCGAGGGCCGGCGGAGGCGGCTCGGCTGCGCGCGGGGGATCTGCTGGTGATCGACGAGGCAGGGATGCTCGACCAGGACACCGCCCGCGCCCTGCTCACCATCACCGACGAGGAGCACGTGCGGGTGGCGCTGCTCGGCGACCGGCACCAGCTCGCCGCCGTCGGCCGCGGCGGCATCCTGGACCTCGCCATCGCCGAGGCCGACCCGGCGGCGCATCTCACCCTCGATGCGGTGCACCGCTTCACCCGCACCGAGCACACCGGCCGAGTGACACCGGACGTCGAATACGCCGAGCTGACCCTGGCCATGCGCACCGGCGACAACCCAGGCGCGGTGTTCGACGCCCTGGCCGCCCGCGGCCGGATCCGGTTGCATCCCGATGCCGCCGCGCTGACGCAGGCGCTGGCCGTCCTCACCGCCACCCATCACCGCGATGGGGAGCGCGAGGCCGTGGTCGTCGACACCCGTGAGCAGGCGGCCGAGCTGAACGGCGCCATCCGAGAGCGGCTGGTCGCCGACGGCCGCGTCGGCGACATCCGGGTGGCGGTCACCCGCGCCGGGGAACGGATCGGCGTCGGGGACGGAGTCGCCACCCGCCGCAACGACCGCAACCTGAGGGTGGCGAACCGCGACACCTGGACGGTCACCGCCGTCGACGAGCTCGGGAACATCACCGTCACTCCCGATGTCACCCCCGCACGCACAGCGGCGAGCCGTGTCACCGGGAACGTCACCCTCACCGACGTCACCCCCGCTGACGACCGTTCCGCCAGTACGGAGAGGCGGGTGCTGCCCCCGGACTATGTCGCCCACCATGTCGAGCTGGCATACGCCTCCACCGCTCACGGCGTACAGGGCGAGACTGTCCTGACCGCGCACGTGCTGATCGGCGAGCGCACCGGCGCGGCGGCCGCCTACGTGGGCATGACCCGCGGCCGCCAGGCGAACACCGCCCACCTCGTGGCCGACGACCTGGGCCAGGCGCGGGAGCAGTGGATCGCCGTATTCCGCCGCGATCGGGCCGACCTCGGCCCCGGCCACGCCGCTCAGCTCGCCGCCGCCGAGGCCGCCCACTACGCCCGGCCCCGTCCGCTGGAGCACGCGCTCGCCGAGCTGCACGCCGCGTGGACGGCCGAGCAGCGCTTCCAGGACCGGCTCGATGTCCTGGAGATGCGGCGCAAGGTACTGCGCTCGGTCGTCGCGGCCGATGACGACCACGCCAACCAGCTGAGCGGACTGCAGGACCGTTACCGAGAAACGACGATCGCTCTACAAGAGGCAAAGGATCGCGCCGCGGCTGCCGGTGCGACCGTCATCGGCGAGGCCGACCGCCTGCGTGACACGCTGCTCGATCAGTGGGACGCCCAGCGGGAGGACGCCCGACAGGCCGCCCGAATTGTTCTCAGCGGCCCGGGCCGACTCGGGCTCCGCCGCGCGGCCGTCCACCGCGCGGAACAGCAGCTGACCAACTGGGCAGACCCCTGGCGGCCGTACGTAGCCACTCTTCCCACCAACCTCCGCCAGCTCGCCGCCGTCGCCTCCTCGGACGACGACCGGCCGGGGCTGCGAGCCCGGCTCCAGGACGTCGCCCGCCGTCAGGCCGAGTCGACCCACCCCGAGCATCTTCGGCTGCGGTCAGCCGCTGACGCTGCCCACGCCGTACACGACCACGTGTCCCGTGCCCTGCAGGACGCCCACCGCCGGCAGCACACCCGGCTCACTCGCCTCGCCAGTCAGGACCACCTCGCCCCCGCCGCGCAGCTGGCCAGTGCCGGGCGGGACATCACCGCGACCGAGCGTGAGCTGGCTGTCGCCCGCATTCGCATGGCGGAGCTGGCGGCCGACCCGGCTCTGCTGGCCCAGCCGGCCGGCCGGTTGGCGCAGGAGCGCGACGACTGGCGCGTCCGCTACGACGCCGAACGCGCCGCCCGCCGGACGGCAGCTTCCGTGTCATCCCCTTCAGGATCGGCGCGGAGCGTGCTTCCGCCGGAGCCGGTCTCCCGCCGGACGTCGGCCCCTGGCGCCGGTCGCGGCATCGGGCGATGACCTCGGGGACTCCCCCTACCGGGCCGAGAGCCCAGGAAGTCACCCGGAGGAAAACAGGAGAAGAACCGGAGACGTTGGCTGTGGGCTGTCACCGATGGCCGCCAAAAGACGCCATCTACAGGCGGACCTCGCCCACGCCCGTCGAGCCCTGGAGACAGCCATGCCCGCCCAGAACCCCGGCCGTGATCACCCCGCCGAGTCGGCGTCCGAGCTCCTCACCATCGCGGAAGCAGCCCAGCTGCTGCGCGCCCCCGTCGCCACTCTCCGGTACTGGCGTCATCTGGGCACCGGTCCGCGCAGCTTCCGACTCGGCCGACGCGTCCTCTACCGCCGCGATGACCTGCACACGTTCATCGACGCCCAGCGCACGCAGGCCGGCACCGGCCACCCTTGACCGGAGCCATTGCGCGAGGCAATGGTTCGAGAAGTCCAGGATCCGTACAGAGGCCAAGCGGGAGCTTGAGATGGCCGTGCTGGCAGTCAAGCCGGCCGACGTCGCGTAGCCGTACCTGCTCGTCATCCACGTCATGCCCCCCATCTCTGAGGAGGAGCCCCATGGCCGACCGCACCGCACCCGCCGTCACGCCGACCACGCCGAGGGCCGGACGTCGACCTGGAAGCCGGGACGTCGGGCTGGTCGACGGAACCCGGCTGACCGAGGAAAGGGCGGCGGAAGTCGTCGACGAGGTCCGCCGCCGCGTCGGGCGGCCGTCGCTGACCGGCGAGGCCGTCACCGCCCCGCGCATCACTTTCCGGATCCCTCTCAGGGTCCGCGACGGAGCCGCCGAAATCGCCGCCCGAGAGGGCAAGACCATCTCCCAGCTCGCTCGCGAGGCACTCGAGGAGCGGGTCGCCCCGGAAGGCCGACGTTCATGAGAGCGAGGCGACAGAGCGATGGCGTCAATCGCGCGACGACCTGACGGCACGTACCGGCCGCGCTTCCGCGACGCGTCCGGCAAGGAGCACGCCCGGCACTTCAAGCGGAAGGTCGACGGCCAGCGCTGGCTCGATGAGATGACCGCCGCGATGGTCACCGGGCAGTACGTCGACCCCGCGGCCGGCCGGGTGACCTTTCGCGAGTACGCGGAACGGTGGCGGGCCACCCAGGTGCATCGGCCGACCACCGCCGCCCACGTGGAGACGATGCTGCGCCGCCACGTCTACCCCCACCTCGGCGACAAGCGGCTCGGCTCGGTGCTGCCGAGCGACATCCAGTCCCTCGTCAAGCAGCTGTCCCTCAGCCTCGCTCCGACGACCGTGGGGGTGGTCCACCGGATCCTCGCGGGGATCTTCAAGGCCGCCGTCCGTGATCGCCGCATCGTCGCCTCACCGTGCGAAGGCACCAAGTTGCCGAAGGTCCATCGCCAACGCATCGAGCCGATGACGCTCGAGGCGGTGCAGGCGTTGACCGAGGCCATGCCGGAGAGGTATTAGGCGCTGGTCACCCTCGCAGCGGGCACGGGGCTCCGGCAGGGCGAGGCCTTCGGTGTCACCGTCGACCGCATCGACTTCCTGCGCCGTCAGCTCACCGTCGATCGGCAGCTGATCACCCTGCCGGACCGCGCGCCGTATCTCGCACCACCCAAGACGCAGGCCTCCGTCCGCGTCGTGCCGCTCCCCCAGGTTGTCGTCGACGCCCTGGCCGCTCACCTCGCTCACTGGCCGACCGACGCCTTGGTCTTCACCACGGAGCTCGGCGACCCGATCCGCCGCACGGCCTTCTCCGATCGCACCTGGCGCCCGGCGGTGCAGCGGGCCGGACTCAGCGGCGTCACCATGCACGGCCTCCGGCACTTCTACGCCAGCCTGCTGATCCGGCACGGGGAGTCGGTGAAGACCGTCCAGGCCCGGCTCGGGCACGCCAGCGCTGCCGAGACGCTCGACACCTACAGCCATCTCTGGCCCGACTCGGACGATCGGACACGAGCCGCGGTGGACTCCGTCCTGCGCCTAGTTGCGGACTCAGTGCGGACTGAAGCCGCGCGCTGAACCCATATCTGCAGGTCAGCGGGGGGCGACGGACGAGTCGGCCTGTACGCCGGGTTCTGTCCCCGGGCGCCTTGCGGCATCCCGGTGAGCGGCCATCCATCTAGGCCTGCCGTTGCCGGCAGGCTCGAGCGGTCTACCCG
>JAOPZU010000346.1 GCA_025963955.1 Solirubrobacterales bacterium | reverse complement strand
TACGCGCTCGGCCTCTCCCGACTGGCCGAGCTCGGGGACCTCGACGCGGTCGCCGAGCTCGCGGACGTCATCGCACTGGGTGCGCAGGCGCACGCGACAGGCGACGCGGAGCTGGCCGCAGCGGCCTGGGAGGCCGGGGCGGTGGCGGTCGGCACCGGCGGCTCAGAAGCCCTCGACGAGGCCAAAAGATCAGCCCGCGCGGGCGATCCGTCCGCCCCGTCTGCTCTGCGGGCTGCGGCGCGCCAGCTTGCCTGCCGTGGCACGAACACAGCCTAGGGTCCGCGTACGCTAAGCGAGCGATAAGGTTCCGAGGCCTTCTCAGCGGAACAACACCCCGGCGACACGGTTGCCAGGGCCTTCCAGGAGTCCCACCTTGCCAGACCGCCGCATCACAAAGAGCAAGTACACCGCCGACCGCGGCATCCCGGGCGCCTTCGAGGGCGAGACGGTGACGCGCCGGCGCTTCATGACGGGCACGGCCCACACCGCCGGCGCCATCGCAGCCTCGGCCTTCCTGCTGCCGACCCTCGGGTTCGCGCTGGGGCCGATCTTCGAGAAGCGCGAGGAGTCGTGGCAGGACGTCGGCCCCGTCGCCGACTTCCCGGACGACACGTACGTCCCGAAGACCATCTCGATCGCCTCCGGCATCGGCGAGGTCGGCAAGTCGACCGTGTACATGCGCAAGCACAACACGGACATCGACGGCCCGCAGAAGGACGAGTACGACGGCTTCATCGCGCTCTCGACCCGCTGCATGCACCTCGGGTGCCCCGTCTCGTTCAAGTCCGCCGCGCAGCGCTTCATCTGCCCCTGTCACGGTGGCGTCTACGACTTCGTCGGCCGCGTCGACGGTGGGCCGCCGGTCCGCCCGCTCGACCGCTTCTACACCCGCGTCCGGAACGGCCAGGTCCAGGTCGGTCCCCGGTTCTCGGTGAACCAGGAGCTCCACCGCTTCTCCCCCCGCGACCCGGGTGAGCCGCTGGACGGCGTCGGCCAGTACCTGTACCCGTCGCGCCCGTCGATTCGCAAGATCCCCAACACCTGATCTCCATGCCCAAGCTCAAGCTCCCCGCTCCCCCGCTGCCGCCCGGCTTCCCGAAGCCCGCGCCCAAGCGTCCGGGTACCCCCAAGCAGAAGCCGCTGGAAGTCGCGGCCGAAGCTGGCATCTCCGTCGTCGACTGGGTCGACGAGCGCACCTCGCTGTCCGGTGGTGCGCGTTGGATGATGTTCCGCAAGGTGCCCAAGGGCACCAACTGGTTCTACACCCTGGGCTCGGCGACGATGTTCGCCTTCCTCAGCCAGGCGGTCACCGGCGTGTTCCTCGCGATCTACTACCGCCCGGATGCGTCCGGTGGCGCGTATGAGTCGATGCGCCACGTCAACGACGACGTCTTCCTCGGCGAGTTCGTGCACGGGATGCACAAGTGGGGCTCGTCCGTGATGGTGATCCTGATCTTCCTCCACATGGCGAGGACGTTCTTCTTCGGGGCCTACAAGTACCCGCGCGAGCTGAACTGGATCATCGGCGTCGTCCTGCTGATCCTCACGATGGCGATGGCCTTCACCGGCTACCTGCTGCCGTTCGACCAGCGTTCGTACTGGGCGACGATCGTCGGCGTGAACATCAACGGCACCGGCCCGCTCGTCGGTCCGTACCTGTCCGACTTCCTGCGGGCCGGCCCGGAGTTCGGGGCCACCACGCTGTCCCGCTTCTACGCGATCCACATGATGCTGATCCCCGGCATCATCGGCGCGCTGATCGGGGCCCACCTGTACCTGGTCGCGAAGCTCGGCACCACGGCGCCGCCGTGGCAGAAGCTGCCGGCGAGCGCGATCGACGCGGAGGAGCGCGCATGAACCAGCGTGAGAAGGAGCAGTACCTCCGGGAGTACATGGCGCTGAAGGCGGCGGGCAAGCCGTTCTTCCCCTACGCCGTCGCCAAGGACTCCCTGATGGCGGTCGTCGTGATGGCCGCCATCATCACGATGTCCCTCGTCCTCGGCGCCGAGCTCGGCCCGAAGGCCGACCCGACGACGACGACGTACACGCCGCGCCCGGAGTGGTACTTCTTCTTCCTCTTCGAGCTGCTGAAGGTCATCAAGCCCGCGGAGCTCGTCCCGCTCGCCACCATCGGCGTGCCGACGATCTGCATGATCCTGCTGTTCCTGCTGCCGTTCTACGACCGCTCCCCGGAGCGGCGTCCCGAGCGCCGTCCGATCGCCACGGCAGCCGGCATCTTCACCATCTGCGCGATGGGCTTCCTCACCTACAAGGGTGCCGAGGCCGGCCCGCCGACCCAGATCGACATGCCGACCCCTGCGGCCGTCACCGCGCAGGGCCCGGCCTTCGTCGCCCAGTACAACAAGGGCAAGCAGGTCGTGGCGCAGTCCGGCTGCGAGGCGTGCCACAAGTTCGGCCAGAACGGCAACGACGGCCCCGGGCCGCCGCTGACGCAGATCGCGAAGAACCTGCCCAAGCAGGCGATCGCGCGGACGCTCGTCAACCCCACGGCGCCGATGCCGTCGTTCGGGGCGCTGCAGCAGAACGATCCGGCGAAGTTCAACGCCATGGTGACGTTCCTGTCGCAGCTCAAGTAGTGGTCGCATGAGTCCTGCGGCGCAGACAGACAGGCTGGACGCGCCGCAGGCCGGGCCCGGGACACCGCGGTCCGGCACGCTGGAGGCGACGCAGGTCCGGGCGATGTTCGACCGCATCTCCGGCTTCTATGACCTGATGAACTCGGTGATGACGGCCGGCCTGCACCACCAGTGGCGGCGGCGGGCGGCCGACCTGGCGGCCGTCGGGCCGGGCGGCGTCGTCCTCGACGTCGCCACCGGTACGGGCGACCTCGCGGTCGAGCTGGCCACGCGCGTGGGGCCCACCGGCTCGGTCACGGGCTCGGACTTCTCCGAGGGGATGCTCGACCGGGCCCGCGTCAAGGCGCCGGCGCTCGCGTTCGAATGGGGCAACGCCCTGGAGCTGCCGTACGCGACGGACACGTACGACGCCGCGACCGTGGGCTTCGGGGCCCGGAACTTCTCCGATCTGGATCAGGGCCTGCGCGAGATGACGCGGGTCGTCCGGCCGGGTGGCCGCGTCGTGATCCTCGAGATCACCACCCCGACGAAGCCGCCGCTGTCGACTTTCTTCCGCCTGTGGTTCGACCGGGTGGTGCCGCTGATCGGCAAGATCGCCGGCGATCCGGAGGCCTACGAGTACCTGCCGAACTCGGTCAAGCGGTTCCCCGGGCCGCACGCGCTCGCGGGCAAGCTCGCGGACGCCGGTCTCGTCAACGTGCGCTACATCCTCACCGCCGGCGGCATCATCGCGCTGCACGTCGGCGAGAAGCCGGCGCCGCCGGCGTAAGAAGGTCCCCTTGACGCTCGCGCCGGAAGCGGCGCCCATCGCGGCGGCCGCGGGGCCGCACGTGCCGGGGCTGCTGGACCGGATCGAGCTGCGGCTCGGCGAGATCGCCGAGGCGTATCCCGACCCGCTCGCCGGTTGGGCCTCCGGGACGATCGCCGCGGGCGGCAAGCGCCTGCGCCCGCTCCTGGTCCTCGTCGCGGCCGGCCCCCCGGAGTCGTGGCGCGACCCTTCCGGCGATGGGCTCGTCCGCGCCGGAGTGGCGGTCGAGCTCGTCCACTCGGCGACGCTCGTTCACGACGATGTGCTGGACGCCGCTCCGCTGCGCCGCGGCCGCCCGACGGTGTGGGCCGCCGCCGGACGCCACGCCGCGATCGCGACTGGGGACGCCCTGTTCGCCGACGCCTTCGCCGAGCTCGTCCGCTGCGGTGACGCCGCGCAGGTCCGCGCGCTGTCGCGGGCCGGCTCCGCGCTGGCGGAGGGGGAGCTGCTGCAGCGCGCCGACGCCTGGGCCGCTGACGTCGCCTTGGAGCGCTACCTGCACCGCTGCGAGCTGAAGACCGCGCGGTTGTTCGAGGCGGCGTGCGCCCTCGGCGTGCTCGAAGCGACCGGCGACGAGGCGCTCGCCGCCGAGCTCGTCGAGTTCGGCCGCCGCATCGGGCTGGCCTTCCAGCTGCTCGACGACGTCCTCGACGTGAGCGGCCCGGCCGAGCGGACCGGCAAGCACCGGGGGACGGACCTGCTCGACGGCACGGTGACGCTGCCGCTGCTGTTGGCCCGCGAGCGTGACGAGACGGTCGCCGCCGTCGACCTGCGGGCGGTCACCACTCCCGAGCAGGCCGAGGCGCTGTGCGATGCCATCGACGCGTGCGGCGCGCTGGAGGCCGCCCGCGCGCACGCGCTGGGCCTGGTGGCCGAGGCGAAGGATCGGCTGCCGGACACGCTCCCTGTCACCCAGCGCGCGGCGCTGGACCTGGTGGCGGACGGCGTCGTCGCGCGATACGCCTGACGGACGCCGGCGGCTGCCGCGGCGGCGGCTAGAAGTCTTCCGGCACGACGTGCCCGGCCTGCAGCGCGGCGGAGAAGCGCTCGACGTCTTCCTCCATGTTCGCGTGCATGAGGCGGCGCAGGTCGGCGATGACCGACTCGGTGCCGCGGTCCAGCTCCGCGTCGAAGCGCTCGACGGCCTCGGAGCCGAAGACGCCGGTCCCGACCCACTCGCAGTTGGGGCAGCGGAGGGTGACCTCCCAGTGCCGGGCGCCGGCCTCGTTCCAGTCCAGTGGGTAGACGAGGCCTGAGCCGCAGCCGCCGCAGACGTGCAGGTGATCCTCGAACGCGCTGTCCGGTGCGGCCGGAGCCGCCGGCGCGGTCAGACCGCCGACGAGCTGGTCGTCGAACGACACGATCTCGATCGTCTTCCCGGAGGGCAGAACGACCTTGCGAACGTTGTGGGAGTGATCTGCGTGGCGGCTCATTGCGAAAGATCCGGTGGGGGACAGACCCTTCATCGGTCGCCAGGACCGCGGCCTTGAGCCAGCGGGCCGGTACGCTCAAAAGACCCCCTGCACCCGGAAGGCGCTCCATGCCCAACATCGGACCCACCGAGCTCATCATCCTGCTGGTGATCGTGCTCGTCATCTTCGGCCCCAAGCGCCTCCCCGGTCTCGGGAAGCAGCTCGGCAGCGGCATGCGCGACTTCAAGGAAGCCGTCACCGCCAAGCACGAGCAGGACGACGAGGACGAACGCCCCGCGCTCACGGCCTCAACGGCCACCGAGGACGTCTCCACCGCCAAGGCGGCCGAGCGCACCGGCCTCGACGGCTAGCACCCGGCCTCCGCCGAGCGCACCCCCGCCATGCCCGCCGTCCGCAAAGTCGCACCCATCGGTCACGAAGATCGTCTGAGCCTCACCGAGCACCTCGACGAGCTCCGCACGCGCCTGGTCCTGATGGCCGTGACGCTCGTGATCAGCTTCGTGGTCTGCGCGTGGCAGAACCAGGCGCTGCTCCACATCATCGGCAAGCCCCTCGCCACGCAGACCGAGCAGCGCACCCGCGACGGCAAGGGCCCGCTCGGGGAGATCTACGTCGCCATCCAGGGCGTGCGAACGGTCGCGCGCAACCAGATCGCCGACCTCACGGTCACGGTCCAGGACCCGAAGCTCGACGCCGCGACGCGGGCGAAGTACCGGGCGCGCCTGGCGATCGCCAAGCGCGACTTCGCTGCTCTGCCGGACTCGCCGCCGACGAACAAACCGATCACGATCGGCATCGGCGAGCCGTTCACGCAGACGATCACCATCGCCGCCTACTTCGCGCTGCTGTTCGCGCTACCTCTCATCCTCTTCCAGCTGTACGCGTTCGTCCTCCCGGCTTTCAGTCCGGACGAGAAACGCGTGGCCCTGCCGCTGATGGCGATGGTCCCGGTGCTGTTCGCGGCTGGCGTCGCCTTCGGGTACTTCGTCGTCCTGCCGGCAGCGACGAAGTTCTTGCAGAACTTCAACGCGGACCAGTTCAACGTCCTGGTCCAGGCCAAGGACTACTACAAGTTCGCGATCCTCACGATCGCCTCGATCGGCCTGGTCTTCCAGCTTCCGGTCGGCCTGCTCGCGATCACCCGGACGGGCATCGTCTCGGTCCGGCAGCTGCGCGGCTGGCGTCGCTACGCGATCGTGGCCACCGCCGTGCTGGCGATGGTGCTGCCGGGGACCGACCCGGTCTCGATGATCCTCGAGTTCCTGATCCTGTACGCGCTCTACGAGCTGAGCCTCGTGATGGCGATGTTCATGGACCGCGGCAAGGAGCAGCGCGCGCGCTCGAGCCGCTGGGACTTCGACGAGGACGACGACGAGGACACGGACGAGGACGACCTCGGTCCCGACCCCGACGCCCCGGTCCGGGGCACGGACGCCGACGATCCGGATCTGGCCGTCGACGAGCGTGAACCCGACGTGGATCGCGCCGCCCTGGCGCTCGAGGACGGCCACGGCGTCGAACCCGGCACGACGAGTGCCGAGGACCCGGACGAGGGGGACCATCCCGTGCTGGCGCCGCCGCGGAGCGAAGACGTCTAACCTCGGCGCATGCTGTTTGACTTGCGGGGCCGTGGACGCCGGCGTGTGGTCCAGGTCATCTACCTGCTGTTGGCCGTCATCATGGGCGGCGGCCTCGTGCTGTTCGGGATCGGGGGCAACACGAACGGCGGCCTGTTCGACGCCTTCTCGAGCGACAGCAACAAGAGCACGCCGACCACGAGCTACTCGAAGGAGATCAAGACCCTCGAGAAGCGGGTCGCGATCAATCCGAAGAACGCCCCGGCGTGGGCGCGCCTCGCGTCCCTGCGACTGGCCGAGGGCGGTTCGCGCGGCGGGTTCGACGGCGACAAGGACGGGATCGCCGAGTTCCGCCAGGCCTCGGCCGCCTGGACGAAATACGTCGCGCTCGAGCCGAAGCCGACGAACCTCAACGTCGCGCGGCAGATGGTCAACCTCTACGGCCCGACCGGGCTGAACCAGCCGGACAAGGCCGTCGGCGTCCTCGACATCATCGTGGACGAGACCCAGCCGCCGGAAGCCGACCTCTACAAGCAGTACGCGGTCTACGCCTACACCGCGGGTCAGACCCGTAAGGGCGACCTCGCCGCCGAGAAGGCGGTCTCGCTCTCGCCGAAGGCCGACCGCAAGACGGTCAAGGACGCGCTGCAGGCGCAGAAGACCAGCATCACGCAGCAGGCGGCCCAGGCCGCGACGAGCGCCGCCGGCGCCCAGACCGCCACGCCGGG
>JAOPZU010000286.1 GCA_025963955.1 Solirubrobacterales bacterium | reverse complement strand
GGTCGGAGGTGAGCGCGAAGCTCTGCGCCATCCACATCCGCCAGGCGGCGTTCTGCCCGGTCCGGTAGGCGTCGAGCGAGTTCTGGTCCAGGCCACGGCGGACGAGGTCCCGGGCGATGTTGAACGTCTCGGGCCCCAGGTTGGGCGCCACCCGCGCGCCCGGGTCCCGCACGTTGGCCTGCAGCCAATGGCTGAGGTTCGCGCGGTTCGCCCGCCGGATGGCCGCCACCAGGCCGGGATCGGCCAGGACGACGGGGTCCGCGCCGGCGAGGGTCACCGCGTCGATCGCCGCGTACCCCGCCTCGTCGAGGGCCAGCAGCCGCTCGGCCGCCGTCCGGATGAGCTCCCGAACGCGCGGGGAGGTCAGGGGCCAGGACTCCGGGGACGACATCGGCGCCAGCCTATCGATGCTGGGCGTATCGCACAGGATCCACCCCCAATCGTGTGCATCACGACCTGTCGAGCGGCGTCCTGATCGTCGACACTGACGACGGGTCAACCGCGAGGAGAGCGAGCACGATGAGCACCACCGACACGATGAGCACGACGACCACCACGACGGGCGTCGAGCACGTCGACATGCTGATCGTCGGCGCGGGCCTGTCCGGCATCGGCGCCGCCTGGCACCTGCAGGACAAGCGCCCCGGGACGAGCTACGCGATCCTCGAGGCCCGCGGCGCGATGGGCGGCACCTGGGACCTCTTCCGCTACCCGGGCATCCGCTCGGACTCGGACCTCTCGACCTTCGCCTACGCCTTCAAGCCGTGGACGGGCGAGAACGCGATCGCCGACGGTCCGGAGATCCTCGAGTACATCCGCGAGACCGCCGCCGACAACGGCATCGACGAGCACATCCGCTACGGCCACAAGGTCGTGCGCGCCTCCTGGTCCACTGAGGACGCCCGGTGGACGGTCGAGGCCGAGCGTGCGGACACGGGCGAGACGGTCCGCATGACGGCGGGCTTCCTGTTCGCCGCCAGCGGCTACTACCGCTACGACGAGGGCTTCACCCCGCGCTTCGAGGGCACGGAGGACTTCACCGGGCAGATCGTGCACCCGCAGCTGTGGCCGGAGGACATCGACGTGGCCGGCAAGCGCGTCGTGGTCATCGGCTCCGGCGCGACGGCCGTCACGCTGATCCCGGCGCTCGCCGCGCAGGACGCGCACGTCACGATGCTGCAGCGCTCGCCCTCCTACATCATGTCGCTGCCCTCGCGCGACGTGATCGCCGACCGGCTGCGCCGGTGGTTCGGCGACGAGCGCGGCCACGCCTTGACCCGCCGCAAGAACATCTTCCAGCAGCGCAAGGTCTACGCCTTCTGCCAGCGGTACCCGAAGCTCGCCCGCCGGCTCATCCGCCGCCTGACGGAGAAGCAGCTCCCGGCCCACATCGACGTCGACACGCACTTCAACCCGACGTACGACCCGTGGGACCAGCGCCTGTGCGCCGTCCCCAACGGCGACCTCTTCCGCGCGCTGCGCGCCGGGAAGGCCGACATCGTCACGGACGGCATCGAGCGCTTCACCGAGAAGGGCCTGCGCCTGAGCTCGGGCCGCGAGCTCGAGGCCGACATCATCGTCACCGCCACGGGCCTGAACCTGCAGCTGTTCGGCGGGGCGGAGCTGGAGGTCGACGGACACGTGATGGTCCCGGCCGAGACGCTCGCCTACAAGGGCCTGATGCTCAGCGGCGTGCCGAACTTCGCCTTCGCCATCGGCTACACGAACTCCTCGTGGACGCTGAAGGTCGATCTCGTGTGCGAGTACCTCTGCCGCCTGCTCGACCATATGGAGGCGCGCGGCCAGCGGACCGTCGTCCCGGTCGACCCGAACCCGGGCCAGGCCACGCGGCCGCTCATGGACTTCTCCGCGGGCTACGTGCAGCGTGCGATCGCGCAGCTCCCGCGGCAGGGTGCCGCAGCCCCCTGGCATCTGGCCATGGACTACGCGGAGGACGTCGCGCACCTCCGCGGCGCCCCGATCGCCGACGGCGCGCTGCGCTTCGACGCGGCCGCACCGGCCGCCGCGCCGCGCGAGACCGGAGTGGCGGCATGAGCTCCCTCTCCGGCAAGGTCTGCGTCGTCACGGGCGCCGGCTCCGGCATCGGCCGTGCGCTCGCCGAGAACCTCGCGGCGCGCGGTGCGCGCCTCGCCCTTTCGGACGTGGGGGAGGCCGGTCTGCAGCCGACCGCCGACCGCGCCCGGGCCAAGGGCGCGGAGGTCCACACCGCGCGCGTGGACGTCAGTGACCGCGCGGCGGTCACCGCATACGCGGACGCCGTCGCCACCCACTTCGGGGTCGTGCACCAGATCTACAACAACGCGGGCGTCGCCCACTCGAACTCGATCCTGGAGTCGGAGTACGAGGAGTACGAGCGCGTCTTCGGCGTGAACCTGTGGGGCGTCATCCACGGCACCAAGGCGTTTCTGCCGCACGTCATCGCCTCCGGGGACGGGCACGTGATCAACGTCTCGAGCCTGAACGGGTACCTCGCGCAGCCGGACATGAGCCACTACTGCACGACGAAGTTCGCGGTGCGCGGCTTCACCGAGACGCTGCGCGCCGAGATGCTGCAGGCCGGGCACCGCGTGGGCGTGACGGTCGTGCACCCCGGCGGCATCAAGACAAACATCGCCACGGCCGCCTTCGAGGAGGCCAAGGCCTCCGGCAAGGAGGTCACGCCGGCGGACGAGGAGCGCCGGCGCCTCTACAACGAGAAGCTGCTGAAGATGGACCCCGCGCAGGCCGCCGAGATCATTCTCAGCGGCGTCGAGGCGGGCCGCAGCCGCGTGCTCGTCGGGACGGACGCAAAGGCCGTGGACCTGCTCGTGCGGCTGCTGCCGGTGCGACACGCCACCCTCTTCGCCGCGCTGCAGAAGCGGATGCTGAAGTAGGCCGGACCGCCGGCCGCGTCGTTGCCGTAGCCCTCGGCGGCCGCGGCCAGGGGCGCCGGGCGCGCGATCGGGCGCTTTGCGCGAGGATCACCGTTTCATGAATTTCGAGGCCGAAGAGGTGCCCGCGTGGCGGGCGCGCGGCGCACCGGTGCGCGACGCCGCGCTCATCGCGAGCGTGGACGCCTGCCTGGAGCGGATCGAGCCCGGCCGCCGCGTCGCGGGCCGGCCAGGGCGGTGGGACGCCGACGTGCTGAACGCCACGCTCGAGGCGGCGATGGTCGAGGTCCGCGCCCTCAAGCCGCTCCCGGTCGAGATCCTGCTGGAGCTCGTCGACCTCCGCGGCGCCGTGGCGCTGGCGGTCGCGGGCGAGGCCGCCGCCCAGGTCGGCGGGCTGCAGCGCGCGCTTGCGCGTCTCCGGGGTGCCGCGTCCGCGGAGCAGCTGCTGCGGCGCGCTCCCGAGGCGATCGCCGAGTGCCTGGACTTCGACCGCGTGATCATCTCCCGCGTCAAGGACCGGCAGTGGGTCCCGGTCGCGGTGCACGTCGAGGGACACCCGCGCTGGGCGGCGCACATCCTCGCGATGGCGACCGCGCAGCAGCAGCCGCTGGACCAGATGGTGCTCGAGACGGAGATGGTCCGCCGCCGTCGCCCGCTGCTCGTGCGGGACGTGCAGGAGCGCCCGGACATGCATCAGGCGATCGCGGCCTCCTCCGACAGCCACTCGTACGTGGCGGCCCCGATCATGCCGGAGGGCCAGGTCATCGGCTTCATCCACGGGGACCTGCGCCTCAGCGGCCGCCACCCCAACGAGCACCACCGTGACGTGCTCTTCGCCTTCGCCGAGGCGTTCGGGCTGATGGTCGAGCGCGCCGCGCTGCTGGACCGCCTGCGGGATCTGGAGGACCAGGCGGCCGCCTTCGCCTCCGGGCTGCAGGGTGCGTTCGAGCGCCTGCGCGGCGACGCGGTCTCGCTCATCGAGGACGGGTCGGCGGGGGAGGGCGAGCGTCCGCTCCGCGCTCCCGCGCCGCCGTCCGACCACCGCCGCCTGGAGCAGCTGACCGGTCGCGAGCTGGAGGTCAC
>JAOPZU010000271.1 GCA_025963955.1 Solirubrobacterales bacterium | reverse complement strand
ACCGGCGTGAGCCCGAGCGCCAGGTGCGCCGCCAGCGCCGAGGCGTGCGTGCATCCGGACCCGTGCGCCGCCCCCTCCGGGTGACGCTCGCCCGGGAGACGCGTGACCGTGAGCCCGTCGAACACGGTGTCGACGATCGCCGACCGGTGCCCGCCGGTGACCACGACGCAGGCCGGACCCAGCCCGTGGATCACCCGCGCCAGCGCCTCGGCCTCGGCGGCTTCCGCTTCCGGCGTGTCCGGACCGTTACCGGCTCCCATGGGCCCCCCGCGCCCGGCCAGAACCCGCGCCTCCGGCAGGTTCGGCGTGACGACGGCGGCCCGCGGGAGGATCAGCTCGACGAGGGCGGCGTGCGCGTCCTCGTCCATCAGCCGCGCGCCGGACTCCGCGACCATCACCGGATCGACGACGACCGGGACCTCCGCAGGGACGAGCGCGAGCGCCCGCGCGACCGCCTCGGTGGTGGCGACGCTGCCGAGCATCCCCAACTTGACGGCGCGCACGTCCATGTCGGAGACAACGGCGGCGACCTGCGCGACGATCGCGTCCGGCGGGATCGCCCACACCCCGGTGACACCGACGGTGTTCTGCGCGGTGATGGCGGTGATGGCGCTCGTTCCGTGGACGCCGCAGGCGGCGAAGGCCTTCAGGTCCGCCTGGATCCCGGCGCCGCCGCCGGAATCCGACCCCGCGATCGTGAGGCAGACGGGAACGGTGGCGAGCGGCCTGGTCACGGGCGTGAGGGTAGTCGCCACCGCGAGCGGCTCGCGGCGCGGACGCACGTCGTGGCCGCTCATCCGGTCACCACGTGCCCACCGCCGGCGACCCGCCGCACAAGGCCCAGCAGCTCGAGCTCCAGCAGTCCCACCCGCACGGCGTCGGCGGCCTCCGGCGTCCGGGCGTGCGCTGCCGGGTTCTCACCGTCGAGCACGGCGGCCAGCAGCACCTGCAGGCGCGGCTCCAGGCGTGCCGGGATCGCAGGCGTCGCGCCGCGAGCGGCGGGGCCGAGCACGAGGTCCAGGACGTCCGCCGCCTCGACGATCACCGCCGCCCCCTGCGCGAGCAGGCGGTTGGAGCCGCGGGTGCGCGGACTCGCCGCGCGCCCGGGGACCGCGCCGATGTCGCGGCCGAGGTCAGCGGCGAAGTCGGCGGTGATGAGCGACCCGGAGCGCTCGGCCGCCTCCACCACGACGGTGGCCCGGCCGAGCGCGGCGATGATGCGGTTGCGGGCGGGGAAGGCCCACCGCCAGGGCGTCGTGCCGGGCGGCAGCTCCGAGATGACCAGCTGCGTCGCGACAAGGGCGCGGTGGACGGCGGCCACGCTGCGGGGGTAGGCGACATCGGGTGCGCAGGCGAGCACCGCGACCGTCGGACCGCCGACCGCCAGCGCACCCTGGTGCGCGGCCGCGTCCACCCCCATCGCCATGCCGCTCACGACGCACACCCCGGCCGACGCCAGGCCACGTCCGAGCGACCGGGCCAGCTCCTCCGCCTCCGGGAGCGGGCGCCGCGTCCCGACCACCGCCACCGCCGGCGGCCCGTCCTCCACCGTCCCGCCGAGGCCGCGTTCCAGCAGGTCGACGTCGCCCGCGCAGAAGACGATGGCCGGGGCGTCGGCCCCGGTGCGCAGGCGTGCGGGGTAGCGTGGGTCGTGCCGGCAGACGGCGACCACCCGGCCCACTGTCCAGGCGGCGCGGACTGCATCGAGGTCCAGCCGGGCCAGCTCCTCAGTGAGCTGCGGTGCCCGCTCGCCCCCGAGAGAGACGATCAGCGTGTGGTCGTCCAGCGCCAGCACGTCGCGCAGCGGACGCCGTGCGCGCCACGCCCGTTCCAGGTGCCCGGCCAGCGCGGCCACGAGCCAGGCACGACGCACGCACGGGTCGCAGGGCAGCACGGCGGCCGCCACGAGGTCGGTCATGCCGCGACCTCGGCCTGGCCGGTGTCCTCGCGCAGCGCCAGGGCGGAGAGCAGGTGCGAGCTGCGCACATCGTCGCTGCCCGCGAGGTCCGCGATGGTCCGGGCGACGCGCAGCACCCGGTGGCGCCCGCGGGCGGACAGCAGACCGCGCTCGTACACCCGCGCCAGCTGCCGCTCCGCGACGTCCCCCAGGCGCACGTCGCGGCGGAGCAGCCGCGGGTCCATCTCCGCGTTGCAGGTGACGCCCGTCCCCGCGAAGCGGGCGGTCTGCCGCTCCCGAGCGGCGGCCACCCGCGCTCGCTCGACGGCCGAGCTCCGCAGCGCGGGGGCCTGCAGCTCCGCCGCGCTCGGGCGGTCCACGCGCACGGACAGGTCGATGCGGTCCAGCAGCGGTCCGCTGAGCCGTCGGGCGTGCCGGGCGTGCTCGACCTCGCTGCAGCGGCAGCGCGCGGTGCCGCCGTAACCGCACGGGCAGGGGTTCGTCGCGGCGACGAGCATCGTCCGGCAGGGGAAGAGGACGCTCTGCTGGCCGCGGACGACGAGCACGTGGCCGTCTTCCAGCGGTTGCCGCAGCGCCTCCAGCGTGCTGCGCGGGAACTCCGACA